>JBKHIW010000218.1:0-4321 GCA_046538465.1 Desulfobacteraceae bacterium
CCGCTTCATGCTCCACCTCAACGGCTACCTCTTTTATTGTCTCCCGGACTTCTTCGGGAAGATTGTTCCAGAACTTAAGATTCATTACGATGCCCACATCAACCTGGTAGAACCCCGGATCAATCACATAGTCCGTCACCTCATGCCAGCCGAAGTCGGAGATCTTGGTTGCGGGCCAGCCGTAGCCGTCCACTACGCCGCGCTCGAGTGCAGTATAGACCTCGCCGGGGGAAGTGGTCACCGCCACACCACCCAGGGCCTCCACAAAGGGCTTGTAGATCGGGGTCACACGAATCTTCTTGCCGGAAAAATCGGGGGCCTCGACCTTTTTGATGGTGTATAGATGGTAGGGGATCCCAGGAGTGAACCTGCCCACGTAATAGGCGTTCAGCTTTTCCTGGTGGAGTCTATTCAGGAAGTCGTAAACCCCTCTCTCCCGCTCCTCCCACGGGGTGAGCTTGGAGAGCTTCACCGCATCCGCCACGGGAAGTTGAGGCACATAGTAGGCTGCGGGGAGGAGGGCCATGTCCACCATACCCGCGGTTACAGCCTCTATCTGCTCAAAGGAGGGGATCGCTTCAGGACCCCCTGCATATTGGATTTTTACCTCGCCCCCAGAGACCGCCTCCAGCTTATCCTTGAACATCCAGAATGCATCACAAAAGCAATTGTTCTCAGGAAGGAAGGTCACCGCCTTGATCTTGGTCTCTTGGGCGCTGGCACCGTTGGGCGCTGTCACTACGAAAGCTAGCGCCGCAATAATCAATACCGCTATCCAGCCGTTTCGCCTCTTTGCCATGATTCTTCTCCTTTCGTTTGTGCTTTCCTTATTCTCTCCACCCCTTGGTCGGGTGGATCTACGAATCGTCCTTTTTCGAGCCTCCCGCAGTGAGTGGGCGGCCCCAAGGGATTTCAAGATGCCTGTGCCGCAAAGTCCGCCTGCAGGTCACCCGCGGCGAACTTCTCCAGGAGACTCATCCTCTCCGCGGTTCTCTCCCGGATATATTGTTTCTGCTCCTCGTCAAGGTGCCTGTACTTGCCGATAAGTGACAGAAAATCCTCCACTGGAATGGGTTCCTCCACGTGATGGGTGAACCTTATTCCGCCCTTTCCCGACTCGAACTCCCAGAGCGGGAAGCTGTTGCTTTCCACCGCCCTTCTTCCCACCTCTATCAGCTCGCTCGGCGGGAAGCGCCACCCCGTGGGGCATGGGGAAAACACATGGATATAGGCCATACCCCGTTTTGACGCCTCGATCGCCTTTTCCAGCTTGGAGTAGTAGTCGTCCATAAAGGCGGTGGAGGCGGTGGCCACGTATTCGCAGTTGTGCATGACCATGAGCAGGGGCATGGGTTTGGCGTCGCGGTTCTTGCCGCGCAGTTCCTTTCCCACCGGCGTAGTGGAAGTCCATGAACCGTAGGGTGTGGTGCTGGAGCGCTGGACCCCGGTATTCATATAGCCTTCATTATCCACGCAGATATATATCATCTGCTCGCCGCGCTCAGCCGCCCCGGAAAGGGACTGGAAACCTACATCCGCGGTTCCTCCGTCTCCGCCGAAGGCGAGCATGGTGACCTCCCTCCCGATCCGGTTGTAGTAGCGGCGCACGCCTGAGAGCATTGCAGCCGTGTTGGTGAGAAGGGGATGAAAAACGGGTGTCTTGGTAGAGGTGCGCCCGTTCACCCCCACTGCCCCTACGCCGGCGATACACCCGGGCGGAGTGGCAACTACCGTATCAGGCCCTATCCTTCTGAGGGTATGGCGAATCAAGAGCTCTGAGTTGCATCCCAGGCAGGAGGAGATGCCCGGGACGAAAAGGTCCTCCAGGTCTCCCCAGCGCTTATAGATCTCCCAGGCCTTGGTCAGCTCCAAGGCATCCCGGGGACAGCTCTTTACGCAGGCAGGATCCCCGCCGCAAAGGTCGCACTTGGCTACCCGCCCTGCTATGGGATTCCAAGCAATGCCTCCGTAGGGGCAGGCCAGGGTACAAAGGCGGCAGTCTACACAGCACTCCTGGTCCCAGCGTACCACCCCTGTCTCAGAGTCCTTGGTCAAGGCCCCGGCCGGACAGGCTTCGACGCATCGGGGCTGGGCGCATTGCCTACACAAAGCCGCCTGGTAAGTCTTATCATCAGGGTCCTGGAAAAGCTCGATCCTGGACCGCCCAGGCGAAGGGCCGTGTGCGCAGGCCTCCACACAGGCCTCCACGCACTTGCCGCAGCCGTCGCAGCGGTCCTTGCGAAAGGCGATTGTAGGATAACTCATTCCCAATATATTCTCCTCTAGCCCCACAACCTGCTCATCACGATGCGCCCGACGGCTCGGGGCTCTTCCTGAAAATCCTTTCTCACACCGGACAGATCCACCCGCCTTCGAATCAATTGAAGCAGTATCCCGGGGTCCTGATCCACGTCTATGCCGGCCGCCCCCACCAAACGCCCGGCCTGAAAGACAAGCCTGAGAAAGCCCCTACCCCTCCATTGCTCCTCTGTTTCCAAATCAGAGCCCTCGCTTGTCTCAGCCGCAAGCCCGATGGAAAAGGCCCTATGATCAAAAAAAGCAGAGGTCCCGGCTGGGATGGACCCCTCAAACCGCTCGACCTCTGAATAACCGGCCATGTCAAGGCCCGCGGTCCTCCCCTGCTCCACAGCATTCCACACCGTAGGGATCATAGAGGGCTCTCCGCCGAAAAAAGACCGAGCCTGCGCCACGTCCCCGGCGGCCCAGACATCCGGTACACCGGTTCGCATTCGATCATCCACTACCACGCCCGGATCAAAAAAGATCCCGCTCCCCTCCAGGCAGCCGGCAGCCGGTCTTACACCCGCAGCGACCAGGAGGAGCTCGGAGACCAGCTCCTCCCCGTTCTCCAGGCAGAGGGCCGCCCGGCCCCTGCTGACGGACACCCCCACCACCCGACGCCCTGCGGCGACCCGCACTCCATGGTCATTGAACACCTTTTCAAGGTATCCGGCTGCGCTCGAGTCAAAGTATCCGGGAAGCACCTGAGGGAGCCCTTCCACTATGGTGACCCTGCAGCCCGCCCGGGAGAGGATCTCAGCAGCGTGCATACCGATCAAGCCGGCGCCGAGAACCAGGGCGCTACCGGCCGATCCCATGGCCTCTCTCAGCACCTCTGCGTCGCCCAGGGTCCTGAGGACATGGAAAGGGACCTTTTCCAGGCCCGGGATCGGGGGAACCGCAGGGACCGCACCCGTAGCAAGGAGGAGCTTCCCGTACTCCAGCTCCTCCCCTGAAACCAGACACACCCGGTTGGAGCCTGGCTCCACCGAAGCGACCTCCGCCCCGGACTTGTAGGAAATCGAGAGCCTTTTCAAATCTTCGATTGATCTCAGCCTGGCCCTCTCAGGGGAGACCCTCTCCTCCACCACGTAAGGGAGGATGGTCGGCGAATACGGCGGACCTTCCTCCCGGGTAAGAAGGGTAATCGTCCCCTTAAGATCAATGCTCCGAACCGCCTCAACAGCGGCCAGCCCGGCATGGCTGGCCCCCACTATCACATAGTCGCTTGCCCCATCCACTCTTCCCATCAGCAGTCCTTCTCGTTCAGCCAAATCGTCCGCGGGATCTCCTCCCCCCGCATAGCCTTGAGGGTGGCCTCTATGGCCCGGCCGAAATGCTCGACCGTTATATCCGCCCCGGCCAGCCCGCCGATGAAGCTCACCGCGGGAATGAATCTCCCCGAGAGACACAAGGCGGAGAGGATCTCCTGAAATACCGGGCCCGTCCCCCACCCGAAGGACACCGAGCGGTCTACCACCCCCAGGGCCGCCACCCCGGCCAAGGCCTCCTGAATGGCTTCCAGGGGGAACGGCCTGAAGGTCTTTACCTTTACCAGACCTACCTTGTCCCCGGAGGCCCGGGCCAGATCAATGGCATCCTTGCCTGCGCCGGTCATGCTGCCTATGGTGACCAGCGCGGCCTCGGCATCATCCATCCGGTAGCTCTCCACCAAAGGGGCATAATGCCTGCCGAACCTCTCGCCCCACTCCCTGTGCACCTCCACTATGACTCTTTTGGCGTTCTCCATGCCCTTACAAAGGCCTTTCCGATACTTTACAAACAACCCGGGGCCTTCGCCTGTAGCACCGCCCGTAAGAGGGTCCACCCCCATGGGCCGATCCGGATCAAGGGCGGCGTGCCAATTGGTGTTCTTCTCCCCCAGAAACGCGTCCACCTCGGCCTGATCAGGCACCTCCACTCGCTCCACTCCATAGGAGAGATAGTTGCCGTCGTGGTTTACATTCACCGGGAGCATCACCCCCCGATCCTCTGCTATGCGGTAGGCCATAATGACAGT
>JBKHIW010000219.1:0-4316 GCA_046538465.1 Desulfobacteraceae bacterium
CTTAAAATTGCTAAGCGGATATTCCGGTGCTACTATTAATCCTAATCAACACTGAAATAGGACCTCTTCATCAATAAGGAGCGGCAAAAAATGGAAAATAAACCCGAGAAATACGTTTGCGCCCACTGCGGCTACACCGCGGACGGCAGGTTCGAGGGGGACATCTGCCCCCAGTGCGGATTGACCTACTGGAAGTGCAGCAACTGCGGCTACACCCTTACCACACAAATACCTCCCGACGTCTGCCCCTCGTGCGGCGAAAAGTGCGAGTTCAACAACGTGACCTGCTACACCCCGGAGTGCGGCGGCCCGGGCAATATAGACCCCAGGTTTTAGGGCCTGCTCCGGCTTGAACGGGAGGGGATGACCCCGCGAGATATCGGGAAGGGCGGGGGAATGGAGACTCCGGTGGAAAACGGCGTAAAGGATATCGCCTTTTGCAGCTTCATCATTGAGAGCCTGCCGATAGGCGTCCTAACCGTCAGCCCGGAGCTTAAGGTGACGAGCATCAACCGCTGGGGGGAGAGGCTTACAGGCTATTCCAAGGAAGAGGCCGTAGGTAGGTATTGCGGAGATGTAATGCAGGGAGGGCTTTGCAGGACGAACTGCCCCCTGAAAACAGCGATATACCATCAGCACTCTGAGGTGAGGGTGGATACCACCATCACCAACAAGAGAGGCCAGACCATCCCGGTCAGGATGAATACCGCGGCCCTCATGGACGACAACGGAAACCTCATCGGCGGAGTGGAGGCGTTCCAGGACATCTCCCGCCTCAAGACCCTGGAGCGGGAGAAGGACAACCTGATCTCCATGTTCGCCCACGATATGAAATCATCGCTTACCATCATCGGGGGTTTCGTCCTCAGGCTCCTCAAGAAAAAGCAGCTCGATGACCAAAAACAAAAAGAATACCTCAATGTCATCAAACGGGAGTCAGGGAAGCTTGAAACCTTGGTCAACGACTTTTTGGAGTTTTCCAGGCTCCAGGCCGGGAGGCTCAAACTCAACCTCAGCGCCACCTCCCTGGACAAGGAATTAATGGAGCTCTGCGACTCCTACCAACTAAAGGCCTCCCAAGCGGGCCTCAGCCTGGAGCTCAAAAACGACGAGGCGCTCCCCATCATCACATGCGACACCAACAAGATCCTCAGGGTGTTCAGCAATCTCCTCGAAAACGCCATCAAGTTCTCCAAAGGCAAGGGCACCATCACGGTCTCCACCCATCAGACCAAGGACGAGGCCATTGTAAAGGTAAAAGACGAGGGGGTCGGCATAGCCCGTGAGGAGCTGCCCTACATCTTTGACAGCTTCCACCGGAGCTGGGATATCGACCGCCGCGAGGGATTCGGCCTGGGCTTGGCCTCTGTCAAGGCCATTGTGGAAGGCCACGGCGGGAGGATCACCGTTGAAAGCGAGCCCGGCGCAGGATCCACCTTCTCGGTATTCCTCCCCAAGAAACCCAACCAGTAGCTCTTTGCATGACCGTGCCGAATAAAGAAGCCGCCCCTTGGCAAGGAGAGCACCAAGATCGCTAAGGATGTCTGCCGAAGGTTTTTTCAGCGGATTGCCCCTTTTTGCCGATATGTGATAAAAGTGAATAATTATGCGAGCAATGGAAAAAATAAGCCCGGAGGCGATGGCCGCCTATCGCCGGACCGCCAGGCTGAGAGCCGCCGCCGATACCAAGCGGCGACGGCAGCGCCTGGAACACGCCCTGGAGGTGGCCCGGCGAGCTTCGGCACTCTTGCGCCAGCGCTTCCAGGCGGAGCAAGTCGTGATTTTCGGCTCCCTGTTAAGGCCCGAGCACTTCAGCGAGCGCTCCGATGTCGATTTGGCTGTCCGAGGCCTTGCAGATCAAGATTTTTTGCGGGCTGTGGCAGCGGTTACCTCTCTTGACCCGGAGATCACCATTGATCTGGTTGCCATTGAAGAGGCTTCCCCAAGCCTGCGGCAACGCATCGAACATGAGGGCATGGAGATATGAAAAGCAGTCGAGCATACCCGGCCCTGGCCGGCCGCTTGGGACAAATCTTGGTCGATGTTGAACTCGTTGCCCTGCGAGCCTCTCACTTACTTGAAAAGGCCCGACAAAGCGGGGATGACGGCTACCTGGACGGCGTGGCGCTCAACCTGCACAGCTTTTATGCCGGTATCGAGTCGTGCTTCGAGGATATCGCCCGCACCGTGGACGACGCCCTGCCTTCGGGCGGCAACTGGCACCAGGAGCTTATGCAGCAAATGGCAGCGGAGATGAGAGACCTGCGCCCGGCGGTGATCAGCCGCGAAACCCGGGACTGCCTAGATGAATATCGAGCCTTTCGCCACCTGGTCCGCAATATATATACCTTCAATTTGAAACCGGCCAGACTGACTGAACTGGCCGCCAACGTCGAGTATTGCCTGCGCCTAGTACAGGAAGACCTGAACGGTTTTATCGACTTTCTCAATACGGTCGCTGCAGAATAGCTAGCCGCTCCAAGCCTATCATGGATCTCAAATACCTCGGGGAAAACATTCGGAGAGAACGCAAGCGGTTGGGCCTGACACTGGAGAGGTTTGCGAGACTGGTGGGGACCAGCAAGACCACTCTCCAGCGTATCGAGACAGGGGCCAAATCGCCTCCCGTGGATCTCCTCTACGAGATCGCCCAACTCTGCCGCAGGCCCATGGAGGAATTCATCCAGGCTGAGCCCCAGGGGATTTACCGGCTTGACGCCACGCGGCAAAAGAAGGTGGTGGGAGAGGACTTTGAGGTTTCCATTGTCTGCCCCTACGGCGTGATCTCTCGGGACATGGTGGTCAACTATTATTGGGGTAAGGCCGGTGCGCATATCAAACCCACCCAGGACCGAGGTTACCACTGGGTTTATGTGGTCCGCGGCTCTTGTCTTTTTGAGCACGACGGCCGCCGCTACACCCTGGGTCCCGGGGACGCCATCTATTACGACGCGAGCAAGACCTTTTGGTTCCGGGTCATAGAGGACCTGGAATCCATCCGCATAGCCGTCCGCGCGTGATTTCAAGCTATAGCTTATAAGGAACCCTCCTGGAATGTTGTTGCCGGGCAGGACGCCATTCCCCGTCACGGGAAAACCGATGTTAATGGTTCATATATGGGAAAAAAAGTCCTGATATAGAATATTTTCCTTGACCCTGCCCTTATTCCTTTGATCCAATAGATTCCAACGGGTTGATCGAAGTAGCCCGGTCGCGATATCTGACGGCCTCCGTCAGCCTGATCAGTACGTTTTGAGGCTGATGAGACGGGTGGCCGCAACGGGCTTCTGAACCAGGACACTTAAAGAGGAGGAAGGACCATGAAGACGCAATCCGTGGTTTGGACAATGACGCTTTTACTGTGTGGAGCTATATTTTTTGCCTCTACACCGGTAGCGGCCGAATCTCCTGTCACCCTAAAGGTGGCGACTTTTCTTCCCAAAAACGACCGCCACCTGGACTACTTCTGGAAATTCGTGGACCGGCTGGAGAAGCAGTCGGACGGCAGGATAGCCGTAAGGGTAGTGGGAGGTCCAGAGGCCATTCCGTCATTTGAGCAGATCCAGGCCGTCCGGACCGGTGTGGTGGATCTTGTCGCCACATGCAGCGCCTATTACGTGGGCGATCTGAAGGAGGCCTTGGCCTTCCAGTACGGCAACATCACCCCCCAGGAGGAGAGGAGCGTGGGTTTCTATGAGTTCATGGACGAGATTCATCAGGAGAAGCTTGGACTCAAGTATCTGGGCCGCTTCAGCTACCCCGGACGCTTTTACTTTTTCAGCAACGAACCCCTCCGGAGTATGGCCGATTTCGAGGGCAAGCGGATCCGTAGCAACCCGGGCTATGAACCCTTTGTAAAGGCCATGGGCGCTACGCCGGTTAACACATCATTTTCCGAGGTGTTCAGCGTAATGGAGCGCGGCGTGGTGGACGCTTTTGCATGGCCCATACCGGGACCGCTTTTCTACGGGTGGGAGTCCGTCTTCGACTATGTGATCCTGCCGGGCTTCTATGAGATGAATACGGTCATGCACATGAATCTCAAGACTTGGAACAAGTTGTCTCAGGACCTCCAGAAAGTGGTGATGGACAATGTGACTTGGATGGAGAAGGAGATCGTCCCTTACTACCGAAAATTCGAAAAGGATCAGCTCGACAAGATGGAAGATATGGGCAAGACCCTGATCACCGTGGAGGACCCGGAGGCCTATCTAAAGCTCTCCATGGACGAGGCCTGGGAAATGGTCAGGGAAGCATGCCCTGAGTCCGGTTCCAAAATGGAATCCATGATTCGTAGGTAGTACACAGCCGGGTGT
>JBKHIW010000220.1:0-4297 GCA_046538465.1 Desulfobacteraceae bacterium
GTCGTGCTCCACGGTGAAGTAGTCCACATTGTCCACGGTCTTGGCAAAGGGCATGAAGGCCATGAAAAAGGCGGCGATGAGGAGGGAGAGGCCGAAGAAGAGCCGGGGGTGGTCGGTGACCGTGGCGATGGTAAGGCGCAGTCTTGAGAGCTCTTTTCCGAGCTCTTCCACCTTGGGGGCTGCGGCCGAGCCCGAGCCCTCCAGCTTGACCGCCTCTTTGTAGCTCTTGAGGGCCTCTCTGCGGGCCCCCAGGGCCTCCTGTATCCCGGCAAGCTTTTTTAGGAGCTCGGCCTTTGTGGAAGGGTCCGGATCGGATTGGCGAAGGAGACGCTGGTAGATTTCTCCTGCCAAGGTGTTTTCGTGGTTCTTGGAGAGGAGGTCCGCCAGGGCGAGGTAGGGGGATAGGCTTGATCGGTCCAGGGGCCGTCCCTCCTGGAGCGCTTCCAAGTCATGGAGAGCGGGCCTCCCTCCGCAGAGGGCGAGGCCGAGGTAGAGAACGGCCCGGTCGTCACCGAGAGCGGGCTCGGTTTTTGGGGCGGTCTTTTGAGAGGGCTTTCTGTGCTCCAGGTAGTCCGACCGTGCCTGATAGATCTCCAGCCTTTCCCTGAGGACGTCCAGGGCCATCTCAGAGGCCTTGGAGGCCTCGGGAGTGGGCCTGGAGCTGCGCTGCCAGGTCTTTATGCGATCGATCAGGGATCGGATTATGTCCCGGGCCTCAGGTATGAGGTCGCGGCCGGCATAGAGCTCGGCGTTTTGGAGGCGCATGCGGAAGACTTGGAGGCCCAGGGGGCGGTCTTGATCGGAGCGGATGATTCGGGAGTCAAGGGCCTGGAGGCGCTTTTCCAGGACCCGGAGGGATTTGCGGGTGGTCGGGCCCGCTTTTTTCCCCCGGGAGGCTGTCTCCTTGATCCAGGCGTGGATCCCGCGGATCAGGGATTCGTATATGTCCCTTGCCCGGGCGTAGTCGCCCTCGGCCGCCAGGCGGTCGGCCCGGGCCAGCCGCTCTTTTATGGCCTCCGGGGTGAGGTGTTTGGGGCGGCTGGGATCCATGGCCTCAGAAATGGTATTCGAAGATGCAGTAGGCCTCGTCGTTATCCTCGAACACGCCCAAGGTGCTCTCTTCAGGGCCGCCCAGGATGTCCACTCCCAGCTCCAGGGTTATGTTCCGCCAGTACTCCAGGGTGACGCTGGGATTGAGGTAGTAGTCGTCCTGGGTGAAGTTGTAGAGGTAGCGGAGGCCGAGCTCCAGCTTCCCGTCCCAGAGATCCTTGGTAATAGTCCCGTTTACCGAGTTGGTCACCTCGTCGGCGAATAGGAGGGTGCTCTCGTAGTGGCGCACGATCTGCTGGGAGAACTGGATGTTGACGTAGTAGGAGCCGGGGCGGTTGTAGTCAACACCGAGGGCGTAGTGGAAAACCGGCCTGGATGTGCGGCGGAGGCGGTGGTC
Organism: Desulfobacteraceae bacterium; assembly: GCA_046538465.1. Lineage (GTDB taxonomy): Bacteria > Desulfobacterota > DSM-4660 > Desulfatiglandales > HGW-15 > CAZYJR01. The sequence goes on from JBKHIW010000220.1 coordinate 1,448, forward strand.
CAGGAAATACCTCTCGTGGATGTAGGCGAAGTCCCCGCGGACGCCGAACTCGCCCCAGGTGGTCTCGAACTCTAGGCCGTAGACGTGCTGGCGTTTGTAGTCCAGGGTTACGGGCTGGGAGAGATCGTTGGCGGTGCGGGCGAGGCCCATGAGAGTGGCCCTGGAGGGGTCGGGGACCCTGAAGCCCGGCGGCGCGGCGATGGTGCCTATGGAGGGGGTGTCCTCGCGGGTGCGGAGGTAGCTAAGGGCGTAGTCCAGCTTCTTAAAGGTGCCGGAGAAGCGGAATCCGTATTCGCTGTGGGAGAGGTCGTTGGGGAGGTCCTTTTCGACTATTTCAAAGGGGCCCACCTGGCGGTCGTAGTGGTGGAACATAGCCCAGTCCCGGCCTATGAGGTCCAGCTTGGATTCCTGGAAAAAGGGTATGAAGACCGCCTCGAACTTGTACATGCCCTTGAAGAGCTTGAGGTCGACCATGGGGATGGGGAGCTTCCGCTCCTCGCGGGTCTGCGCAAAACCGTCCCTCAGGTCCTCGGGGTTTACTATATCCAGGGGGCTTACCTGGTCGATCTTTCCCCAACGCACGATTTGGTTTCCCAGTGTTATCTCCAGCCAGTCCCAGGAGCGCCTGATGTAGAACTCATAGGGGCGGATGCTGGTGGTGTGGTCGTGATCCCCACTGTTTCTGTAGATGAAGTGGTCTCCGTCAATGGACATGACCAGTGAAGTCCCAGGGGCCGGGTCGTAGTCGGCGCGGAGCCGGAGCTTGGTGTGGTTGTATGCGTCGTCTTCATAAGGGTTTTGCTCTCTGAGGTCGTGGGCCAGCCGCGTCCAGAAGCGGCCGCTGAAGGAAAAGGCGCTTTTTTCTTCGGCCGCGTCCTCCTCCCAAGGAGCTGCGGCAGAGGGCTCTTCCTCCTCCCCCCACGGATCTTCCTCTTCCGCCTCCTCGCCCCAGGGGTCCTCTTCACCGGACTCCGTCTCCCCCCAGGGGTCTTCCTCTGTGGCCCAGTCCTGGTCCTTCTGTGGGTCCTGGGCCGCTGCAGCGGGTTGGAAGGCCAGCCAAAAGAAGAAAACGAGTGCGGCGATGATGATGCGGGTCATGAGAGACCTCCTCTCGGGGGAATCAGTCGGGATTTTCCAGATACCGCCTGGTGAAGACGCGGTCAGGGATGCCTGTATTGTACTTGATATCCTCGGTCTTCATCAGGGTGCGGTGCTTTCTCCTGAAGCTTCGGAGCTCGGATTCCAGGACCGAGTGGATCCCCTGGATCTCCTTTATCTCCCTGGCCATGAAGACCTTTTCCAGGCGGCCCCTCTTGTCGTAGTATTCCGTTTTTACAGGGAGATACATGTCCTTTATCACCCAGTTGACCACCTTTGAATACTGGGTGCTCTTGGGGTCCTTGGGGACGCTCTCCAGGACCCGGCAGTCGTATCCCTCCACGGTCTCCGTCCCCAGGATCTTGTGCTCGTCCCTCTCGGGTTTCCGCCTTTGCATGTCCTCGTAGGTGTAGTCCGTGTTTACGAACTGCCCGTCTTTTTGTCTGGATACTATCCTCCGGACCCTCCTCAGGGCCGGGAGGTAGAGGAACTGGTCGTCGTCTCCTTCCTCGTTCTCCCAGGTGAGAAAACCGGTGCCTTTTATGGATTCAGGCGAAGTGAAGCGGATCAGGCTCTTGGAGAGCTCCCCGTAGTCCTTGCGGGCGCTTATCATGGTCCTCATGCGCTTGTGGCCGCTCTTGTCGATCAGGAGCATGCGCACATGGGCGTAGGCGTCGTCGCCGTCTTCTCGGTCGTAGACCCTGCGGGCCAGCTCGGCCCCGTCCATGGCGATCAGGGTGGAGGGCAGGGCCGAGAGGGCGATGACGGCTGCCGCCAGGATAGGGCCGAATGGCAGGTGTCTCTTGCGCATCCCTTCTATACCTCGGTCCGGGTGAAATTGTCTGATTCTCTTCAAGGACGGTCAAAAGGTCAAGCAGTAAAAGGGGTGAAGCCCGCTATTCGGGATTCAAGCGGGGGTCTTCCCTATGTCAGCCATTCTGCACGCAGTACCCCCTTGTCTTCCAGCAGTTTGAATTCGGGGTCTCCCGTCATGAGGGGACAGTCGTAGAGCGCCGCCATACCGGCGGCAAAGGCATCCGTATAGGATATCGGATACTCGGCCTTGAAACGCGCGGATGCCAGCAAAAGCTCCTCGGTAATGCCGTCAATCAGCTTGATGGGCAACGCCTTGACTCCGGCATAGGCTATATCCGCAATATCTCTCCCCCGCTCTCTCAGTATAATATAGTAGAGTTCACCTAAATGAATCATATGACAGTAAAGTCTTAATCTGTCCTTTTTCGCCTGTGTGAGTACATATTCTATTCGGTCAGAGAACGGCTCATTTTCCAGGTAGCCGATGAGAGCATAGCTATCTAGTACAAATCTTTTTATCATTTCTAATAACTTTTATAAGTTTTGGACTCTAATTTCTTATCTCTTTGTTTCTGTTTTAAGTAAGCTTTTAAGACTCCGGAACCCTTTAACAATCCTCTAGCTGACCTAATGGGGTCTTCGGTTTCAGGTATCAAAAGGATGCCTTGATCTTTTTCGACCCATCGAACTACAGAAGCCGGGCCCAGCCTGTATTTATCCCGCAGCTCTTTGGGTACAACTATCTGTCCTTTTGATGTCATTCTAGAGGTTTTTAGTGCCATTTCCAGATCCTTGCTAAGACTGTCACATTGGTTGAATCAGGGTAACCAGTAAGTTGGAATTTGTAAACCCTCAATTCTTACCTACTCGTTGGGCCGTTGAAAAGCAGGATTAGCTGGTGTATCGAAGCGGCGGAGGTGGAGCATGGACCGAACC
>JBKHIW010000221.1:0-4286 GCA_046538465.1 Desulfobacteraceae bacterium
ATCGGGATCGTAAAAGGTCCTGTCCAGCTCTCTTTCCACCACCTTGAGCTGCTCGTTGATAGTGGCGTTAATGCGGCCGAAGCCCGTCTCCAGCAGGCAGCCCCCCCGCTCTATGGACTCGTCCTCGACCACCTCGAACTGTCCGCCTTCGGTCATGGATGCAAGCTCGGGCATTATGCGCTGCATCTCATCCATGTCTTCGGGGTTAACCGAGATCCTGAGCCGGCTCCTGTCAGAGACCAGCCCCATGGCCCTTTGCACTGTTCGGCGGATCACCTCTGGGTCGGAGCGGATTTCTTCACCCACTATGCGCTTGGCGATCAAAGTGCTCAGGACCACCAGCTCCTGCTCGGCTTCTTTAAAGATCGACGACTTGAGCGCCTGGATCTCGGCGAAGAGCGCCTCCATTCGCTGCTTCTGTTGTTGGAGCTGCTTTGCTTCGAGCTCCAGCCCGTCTTTGCGCCCTTGTTCAAAGCCCTTTTCATAGGCCTCTCTTTCCAGGCGCGAGATCCTCTCTTCCTCGGTCTCTGTCTCGCCGGGGTCAATCGCAGGCGAGGGAAGGGATGCGGGAGGTCCGGAAGGCAGTTGGACGGCACCCGGCTTGAGCTCTGCCCGGGGTTCGGGCGCAGCGGATTCTACGGTTTCCGGATCAAAGGAGTGAATCTTGAAGGCCGTTTCCCCGCCTTTGATCACCTTAGACGAGGACATCATCTCCTCCCTTGTTGCCCAGCACGATCTTGCCTTCCTCCTCCAGACGTCTGGCGGTCTTCAATATGTTCTGCTGGGCCTGCTCCACGTCCCTCAGGCGTACCGGGCCCATTACCTCCATGTCCTCTTTCATCATTTGAGCGGCGCGCTGACTGACATTGCTGAAGATCTTGTCAGCGAGGGCCTCACTCGCCGTCTTGAGGGAAAGGATCAACTCGTCGTTGCTGATTTCCTTTAGCAGAGTGCGTATGGAGCGGTCGTCGAGGTGTATCAGGTCCTCGAACACGAACATGGACTGGCGGATTTCCTCGGCCAACTCTTCCCGTTCGGTTTCTATCCTCTCCAATATGGAGGTCTCGGTCTTCTGGTCCAACTGGTTCATTATCTCCGCCGCAGCTTGTATGCCGCCCAGCTTTTCGTCGGATTCCTTGCCTATATCCGCGATCTGGTCAACAATCACCTCCTGGATCTCGTCTACGATCTCGTCCGGGACGTTGTCCAGCTCGGCTATCCGGACCACGACCTCGCTTTGAACCGACTCGGGGAGGATCTGTATCACCTCGGCTGCCACTTGATGAGTCAGGTTCACCAGGATGAGGGCGATTGTCTGGGGGTGCTCGTCCAGGAGCAGGTTGGCTAATACCTGGGGGCTGAGATTCTTGAGCATATCAAACGGTCGATCACCCTTGCCGGAAGTGAACTCGCTCAGAAGACTGTCCGCCTTGCGGGAGTCGAACGCCTGGCTCACGGTGCGCTTGAAGAAATTGCTGCCGCTCACCCCGAGTAGGTTGTTTTGGTGGCAAGCGGCGAAGAACTCATCCATTATGGATGCTATCACCTTTGCATCCACACGCTTGATCTGGGCCATGTGTTTGCCTATGACCTTCACCTCGTTTTCGTCCAAATGCTTGAATACATGGGTGGCGTGTTTTTCTCCCATGACCATGAGAAGCAAAGCCGCCTTCTTGGGTCCGTTTATATCCCGGATAGAATCCACCGATCACCTGCTCCCTTCGCTCAGCCACCCTCGGATTATATCGGCGGCCATCTCGGGATTCTTCTTGGTGAGCTCGATCAGCCGCGTCCTGTCGTCCATTTCCTCTTCTTGTTTTGCAGCGCCGGCCTCCAGCTGTGGGGCCTCCCTTTCTCGGGGGAGGGCCGCTTGTTGCTGGCTGGCTTGCTTCAACCATCTCCTGAAAGGACGGACGGCCAGGAAGAAGAACAGGGCGACCAGGAGGAGGTTGATCGCAGGGCGGGAGGCCTTTTTCAGGTAGTCGATCCAGGAGGGGGTCTGTCCGGCCTCGGCCATGGCCAGCTCTTCTCGCTGCATGGCGAAGGGGATGTTGGAGACCGTGATTTGGTCGCCTCTGTCTTCGTCGAATCCTACGGCCCTCCGGACGATCTCCTCGAACGCCTTCATTTCCCTTCGGCTTCTAGGGGTGAATTCCTGGATCGTCTCTCCGTCCTCACCCTTTGTAGTGGTGTAAGGCCCGTCTATGACCACCGCTGCGGTAAGCCGTTCTATGTCGCCCACCGCCCCCACTATCTGGCGGTTGACTCGATTGATTTCGTAGTTGATGACCGAGTTTTCCTTTTGATAGCTTTCGCTGTTTTCCAGTTCGGTGTCCTCGTTTTGGTTTTCATAAGGTTGGTACTCGAGGTCCGGACTGCCGCCGGGGAGTCTGCCGCCCTCGGTGGATTGCTCGGTTTCCCGCTGCTCGCTTCTGACCACCGAACTGTTCGGATCAAAGCTTTCCTCGGATATTCTCACCTGCCGGAAGTCGAGGTCCGCAGCCACTCTGGCCACCACGTTGTTTGAACCGACTACCGGCTCCAGCATCGTCTGGATGCGCCTTTGGAGATTTTCTTCGAGCTTCCTTTGGTATTCAAACTGGGAGCGGCTCAATCCTCCGGCGGACTCTGCGTCCTCTTCCCCGGAGAGCATGCCGCCGGCCGTGTCCACCACAGTGACGTTTTCGGGCTTCAAACCTTCCACGGCGCAGGCTACAAGGTTTACAATGCCCTGGAGCTCCTGGCGGTTCAATACACGCCCCGACTGGAGACTGAGAACCACCGAAGCGGTGGCCGGCTTTTCAGGCTCTGCGAAAAGAGATTCGCCTGCGGTCACAATATGCACCCTGGCCTGATCGATGGCGTCGAACTGGGTGATGGTCCTTGCCAGCTCGCCCTGAAGGGCCTGCTGGTACTTCAACTTTTGAACAAACTCAGTGGTTCCAAAGGATAGGTCGTCAAAGACCTCGAAGCCCACATTGCTTCCCCGTGGAAGACCCTCGCTGGCAAGATCCAACCTGAGCTCGTATACGTTTTCCTCCGGGACGAGCACTGCGCTGCCCCCTTCCTTGAGCTGATAAGGGATACGCTGCTCCTTGAGCTTTTCGGTTATCTTGGCCGCGTCCGAGGTGCTCAAATTGGAGAAAAGCACCTGATATGAAGGCCTGTTGGTCCAGAGGAGCAGGGCCACGAACCCGCCCACCACCAAGAGAAGTATCGCGGCCAGTGAAAGCCGCCTCGCGGGCGGCATGCCTTTTACGATTTGGAAGAACTGCTGGAGGGGATTCCCTCTGCTTTCTTCATCCGCCATCGATCAACCTTGTCCTTGTCTAAAAGACTCAATGTCTCTTTTAATAATAATCAAGAGTCCCGCAAAAACCCGCTCCACATAAAGATCTAGAACTGCATCTGCATAATCTCTTTATACGCTTCTATGAGTTTATTGCGGATCTCCAGGATAAACCTGAAGCCGATCCCCGCCTCTTCCGCAGCGACCATGACTTCGTGAATATTTTGGCGGCTTCCAACAGCGAACTCCGTGGTCTTGCGATCGGCTTCCTTGAGTCGGGAGTCCACCTCCCGGAAGAGGCCTTCAAGGGTCTCCTTGAAGCTCGTCCTTTCAGCCTCGCCCTGCCGGATCCGTTCAGGAAAGAACCCTGGTGTAATTCCGCCTGCGCGTTCAATGGGATTCATATGATCAATCTCCACGCTCAGCCGCCGATCTCCAGGGCTTTGAGGGCCATGTCCTTGGCGGCCTTGACCGCGGATGCATTGGCCTCATACGCCCTGTTGGCGTTCAGCATGAGGACCATCTCCTCCACAAGATTTACATTAGGCAGATGCACATAGCCGTTTTCGTTCGCATCCGGATGAGATGGATCGAAGACCTGCTTGAACGGGCCTCTTACAGGCGTTATTTCCTTTACTTCCACGCCATACAGCTCCTTGTCCAGGGCGTCCTGGAAACTACTGTGACCCGGGTTGCTTCGCTCCATTGGGGTTGATTGAAATACCGCGGTCTTGCGCCTGTACGGAGTCCCGTCGGCCGTCCTGGTAGTGTTTGCATTGGCAAGATTCATGGAGATGACGTTCAACCTGGTGCGCTGGGCGCTCATGCCGTCAGCGGCCAAGTCGATGGTGCGCAATAGATCCATCTCGCTTTACCTCCCTCTTCCTTCAATGGCGGTCCTCAGGCCCCGGAACTTCTTAGCCAGCAGAGTGGCGGAGGCCTCGAAGAGCAGATTGTTCTTGGCCATCTCGGCCATCTCCCTGTCCAGATAGGCAGC
>JBKHIW010000003.1:0-19160 GCA_046538465.1 Desulfobacteraceae bacterium
CTGGAGTCGCCCATTCACATTGTGGGCGTCGCCACCAGCCCCGCGGAAGCCTGCCGCCGTGCCGGCTTGCCGCCGCTCCTTGATATGGTCGCCGGGGCCGGGGAGCTTTTGCGCATCAGCGACGCAAGGCCGCCCGAGCCGCCTGAAATACACTACAGCTACATCGGACCGGGCTACGGTGTGCCCGGCCCCAGCAGCCTTGAAGCCGTGCGCACTCTGGCACGGCTCGAGGGGGTGCTGCTCGATCCCATCTATACCGGCAAGGTCATGGCCGGTTTGCTCGATCTTGCCTCCAAAGGCCGATTCCATGGGAGCAGGGATATAATCTTCCTCCACACCGGCGGCGTCAATGAGCTTTTGGTCCATCCCGAATGGTTACGAGGTCCATTTCCTTCTTCCTAATTCGTTATCACGCTCGGAAGCCATGTGGAGATCTCCGGAAACATGATGATAAGCGCAATGGCCACTGCGTCGCAGACAAGAAAAGGCACCGCCGCCTTGTAGATATCCACCATGCGGGTGTCCGGAGGGGCCGATCCCTTCATGACAAAAAGAATCATGCCGAAAGGCGGTGTGGTCAAAGCCATTTCGAAGTTCACCAGGAGTAAGATGGCGAACCATATAGGATCGAATCCCAGTGCGTCGACTATAGGCATATAAATCGGCAGGATCATCATCATGAGGGCGATCTCGTCCATGAAGCAACCGAGGAAGAGGACGGTCACCATCATCCCTACCAGTACCGCTACAGGAGGCAGGGGCAAAGCGGTGGTGTATTCGATAAGCCCTTTTACACAACCCGTATAGGCCAGGACCTGGCTGAAGGCCATTGCCCCGAGGAGAATTGTGAGCAGCATAACCGTGATCTTTGTGGCATTGAGGATCGATACCTTGACCACCTCCCAAGTAAGTGAGCGATAGCAGGCGGCGAGTACAAAGGCGCCCAATGCACCCAGAGCGGCCGCTTCCGAGGGGGTGGCAATGCCCATCAAGATGACCCCGATCACCAGGAAGATGATCACGGCGATGGGGACTACATTTTTGAAGGTCATCAGGAGCTTGGTGCCGAGTGGGATGTACGGCACCTGGTAGGGCGGTGCAATCGAAGGCTGAATCTTGCATCGGACTATTATGTAGGTCGCATAGAGGATACCCATGAGAATGCCAGGAAATATTCCCGCCATCAGAAGCTGCCCTACAGACAGGGAGGCCAGGCTGGCCAGTAGGACTATGTCCGCACTCGGGGGAATGATCATGGCGATCCCGCCGCTTCCCAGGATAGGGCCCAGGCTCATGGCCTTTTTGTAGCCGCGGGCCTCCATATCCGGGACAAGGGTCGCTGAAAGCATGGCTGTGCTGGCCACCCCGGATCCGCTCAGGGTGGAAGAGACCACCCCGGCTCCCACGCCGAGAAGCCCCAGTCTGCCTGGGACGCCTCCCAGCCATGTATCCACGACGTCAATGGCCCTTCCGGCCATGCCCGATCTGAACAGGACCTCACCCAGAAGGATAAACAGGGGAAACGGCAGGAGTACAAAGCTCTTAACCGAGTTTTTCATGCTCAGTAAGAGCTGGCCGAGACCGGCCTCTCCGCCCCAGAACACAAAAATCCCTACCACATTGACGGCCATGAAGGAAATGGCGACAGGCAGGCCGGTCAGCATCAACACGATCAGGCCCATAAAAATCAGGCCGAGGACAATAGGCCACTCCACTTTATCAACTCCTTCCGTAAGACAAACCGGACCGGTCCGGATCCTACGTCTTGCGCCCCAGCTCCCTGAAACGCCGGGTATACAAAACCGCCTGTCGGATGAACTGCACCAGGAACAAGAACAGGCCGAAGGCAAGAGGAATCAAGAGACAGACCTTGTGAATGCGAAGTACCCCTGTCTCCATCGCATATTTCCTCTGCCAGAGCTCGGCGATCTCCACCAGGCCGTATCTCAAGATGACTGCCAAAGTCACGGCTCCGATCACGGCGTTCAGGGCTGAAAAGAAGGCCTGCTTTCGCGGCTGCAGCCGCTCCACCAGGAAATCCATTCGGACGTGCGACTCGTTCTTGAGCAGCCAGGCCATGCCCATGCTGACGATTCCCACCAGGCCGAACTCGCAGACATCCGTGGCCCATGCGATTGGGATGTTGAACAAATAGCGCATAAAGACATCCAGGCAGACTAGCAGCATGGCGCCTACCAGCAGAACGCAGGAAAGCGCCATCAGTCCTCCTAGGAACAGGTCATACGCCTTGCCGAGCCTCCTCACCCAAGTCAAAATACGCCTCCTTGCATGCCCTTGCAGGGTCGGCATGCCGTTGTCTCGAGTTTCCCTTAAAGCCCCGCGCGGGGTGGGGCTTTAAGGGATGCCCATCCACTCTGACCCAAGAGAACGACCGACAAACCGGAGGGCTATTCCGCCTTCCTGCCCACCAGCTCTGAGAACCGCTCAAAGTCCTTGGGATCCATGTTTTTCTCGACATATCCCCACAACGCGTCCCGCCATGTGTCGCTGAACCACTCATTGTCTTCCTCGGACCACTGGATTCGCTCCACTCCGGCCTCGAGCATGGCGCCGGTTCCGTATTCGGCTCCGCGGTAGAGCCAGAAGTGATAGCCGTACATTTCCTCCAGGTGGTCTATAATAGGCTGGGTCAACCACTCTTTTTCTTGGTCAGAGAGGGAGTTCCAGACGTCCAGGTTGATTAAGGGACATGAAGGGGTCGAGCCCTCCAGGAGCCTCGGCCCCACCCAGTACTTGGTCACCTCGTGCCAGCCGAATTGGGTGTATCCCACCGGGACCATGACGAAACCGTCTATGTTTCCCCTTTCCATGGCTGTGTAGATTTCCATCATCGGGGTGCTTACCGGAACCGCGCCTACAGCCTTGACCGAGTCAAAGAAGGAGCTCCCAGCCCGGATCTTTTTGCCCTTGAGGTCTTCCGGGCTTTCGGCCTTCACGTTGGTGGTAAGGGTGAAGAATTGGGCCGAGTACAGGGGACCCAGCCAGTATGCATTGCAGTCCCTGGCGATGATCTCCCGGTAGAAATCCCAGATCCCCCTTTCACGCTCCTCCCAGGGAGGCATGTCCGTCAGGACCATGGCCGAGCCCAAGGGGGTCATCTGGGAGATGTCGTCCCCCATAGAGAATATCATGTCGATCCGCCCTTTGCTGAGCGCAAAGATCTGCTCCTCGGTGGGGATCACTTCGCCGTTACCTTTTATGTCAATGATCAGTTGACCGTCGGATGCGCACTCCACCCACTCCTTGTAGTTCCACATGTGCTCCATGTTTATGTTGTCAACCGGTATCAGGCCCACAGCGCTCAAAACTCGGGGGGAGTCCCCGGCTGAGACGCCGGTGCCTAAGAGTCCCACTAAGGCCAATGCTGTTAAAGCGGTTTTGAACATCCTCTTCATGTCATGATCTCCTTTTCGATTACGTTTTGGGCGGCTTTCGCCGCATTTTGCCCCCGGGCTGGGAGAACAGTTCAACGAGGTTCGCAATCACTACACCGGCGCATCCCCGCTGATTCGACCCAGCTCGAGCCCCTTGTCAAAGGCCTCCAGGTTCAGGTCAATGAACCTCGCAGGCAGCTCTTTCCTCAAAACTTGCCTGAAGGCCCCGGCCTCGAAGGCCGTCAGGCCGGAACCGCAAAGTGCCCCGAGCATGACTGTATTCAAGACCTGGATGTTTCCCAGGTCCCTTGCAGCTTGGGACCCGGCGATCTTCAGACACGTACCGGTCATTCCGTCCAAGAGGGACCAAAGTGCGGTTTCGTCCGGGTAGGAAAAGCGCCCGGCTTGAGCCCCGATGGGCAGGAGAGAGGCATCATTCACCAGGGCCGCTGTTGCCGGGTTTCCGTGACGGACTTGGACTCGCAGGGCCTCCAGTGGTTCAAAGGCCACCAAGATGTGCAGGGACCCTTGGGGCACCAGGGGCGGGGGAAGGCTGTGTTTTGTCCACCTGACGTGGCTCGCCACAGAGCCGCCTCGTTGAGTCAGCCCGTAGACGTCCCCCACGGTGACCTCGAGTCCGTGCTCGAGCGCCACTGTCGCCAGGAGCCTTGCGGCCAGGACGTTACCCTGTCCCCCCACACCGGTGATCACTGCGTTGCTAAGGCCCTTCATGGGTTTTCACCTTCCGGATATTCGATGATGATCGCATTGCTGGGGCACACCTGGACACACAGGCCGCACCCGGTACAGACTTGCTCGTCGATTCGTGCGACCCCGTTTTCAGGGTCGAACAAGATCGCCGGACAGCTGAGGATACGGCTGCAGAAGCGGTTGCATCCGCATTGCGCTCCCAGGCATCTTTCTTGGTCCACCCAAACCCGGGGTCTTTCACTACGATCCACAAACTTCTGGTGAAATGTGGCGCACGGGTGCCTTAATACGATCACCCGAACGCCTCCTCCTTCAACAGCCTCGAGCAGCGCCTTCACCGCCGCTTCCACATCAGCCACGGGATCGAGTACCTTTGTCTCCGCGCCCATTCCCCGGGCGACCTCTTCGATGCTGATCTCCCGCTTTCCGCTGGAGACTGAAGCCGGGGTGGCGGGGTTGACCTGGAAGCCGGTCATGGCGGTGACGGAATTGTCGAGTATCACAAAGACCGCATCGGCCCTGTGGTGAACCGCATCGGCAAGGGCGGGAAGTCCGGCGTGAAAGAATGTCGAGTCCCCTGCCACCGCCAGAACCGGCTGGTCGAAGCCGAACTCCCTCAGTCGACTGAAGCCGCAGGCGTTCCCCATTCCCGAGCCCATGCAGTGGAGCGCCTTTATTTGTTGAAACCCGGTGGAGCCGGCCGCCATTCCATAGCATCCGATGTCCCCGACGACGAATCCGTTCCTTCCGTCGAGCTCCAGGGCGGTCTTGATTGCATAGAACGAGGCGCGATGGGGACAGCCCTGGCAGAAGGAGAGCTCGCGCGGCCTCAGCAAATCCTGAGCCCGGGCTAGGAGGTCCTCGGGAAAAACGCCTTTTTGCTTCCATTCCGGATTGAAGAGCCGCGCCAGAGCCGAGACCGCGGTGTCGGTGTCCATCTCGCCCACTCCGGGGCCGTTCGGTCCCGCCACAAACCCGTCGTTCTTACCCATAAAGCGGACTCCGCCCAGACGGTTCGCATTTTCGGCGAAGATCACCTTGACCCCGTCTTCTACAAAGGGGTCGACCTCCTCGAGGAAGCAAACAGTTTCAGCCGGGGCCATGCGCTCAAGGATGCGCTCGGTGGGGAGAGGCCAGGTGGTCCCCAGCTTGAGCAGTCCCACCCGGTCTCCCAGCCCGAGGGTCTCGATCGCCTCTTCAGCGTATCCGGCGCTCAGCCCTGAGGCTATTACCAAGGTGGGGGCTGGTTCCGGGCCCTTGTAAGTGTTCCAGGGAGAGCCCTCCATCTCCGCCCTTATATCTTCCCGTACCCGGAGGAGGCGGGCATGGTTCTTGGACACCAAAAACGGCAGCCCCACCTTGGGGGCGGCGGTATTGAAGCGGGGCCGCCCGCCTTGCGGACGGACAGGGCCGAGAGAGACCGGGCTGCGGCCGTGGGAGAGACGGGAGACCGTCCGGAGCATGCAGGGTACCCCGAAGCGCTCTGAAAGGTCGAGGCCGTAGACAGCCATATCCTTGGCCTCTTGGGAGGTGGATGGCTCCAGAAGAGGGATCTGGGCTGTTTTGGCGAAGTGCCTGGAGTCTTGTTCATTGCTGCTCGTAAGGGGGCCGGGATCGTCACAGACCACGACCAGCAGGCCGCCGGTCAGCTTGTCCAGGGATACGGTGGTCAGGAAGTCAGCGGCCACGTTGAGACCGTTCTGCTTCATGGTTACCACCGCCCGCCTCCCGCAAAAAGCAAAGGCCGCAGCGGCTTCCAGGGCCACGATCTCGTTCACCGACCACTCCACGGCAACGCCGTGGTCCTTGCCCCATTTGAACAAAGTCTCCACTATCTCCGAGGAGGGATTGCCCGGATATCCGGTCGCGTAGGAGATGCCCCCTTCCAGGGCTCCTCTTGCTACGGCCTCGTTACCCAGCATGAGAACGCGTTTTGATCGGTCCACCTGCATAGGTTCTTCCTCTTCTCCCGCCGCTAGGTGGCGAGGGCCTCCTCTATGCGGTTCAGTGCCCGGTCAATCAATTCAGGGTCTGCGGCGAACATTATACGGGCGTGCCCCCGGCCCTGGTCCCCGAAAAACCCACCCGGCACCACAGCCACGCCTCCGTCCAGGAGACGACGGAAAAGGGCCTCCTCCGAGGGCTCCAGCTCAGAAAAATCGGCAAAGGCGTAAAAGCCTCCCACCGGCCTGGGGCAGCGGACTCCGGGAATCGCATTCAGCCTCTGAACCATGCGCTCCATATTGCCCTTGCAGAGATCCCTCACCCGGTCCAGGTAGGGGCGGCTCTCGGCGAGGTACTCGGTCAGGGCCCACTGGCCGATGGAGAACGAGCAAAGAGAGACGGTCTCCTTGAACACGCTCATTTGCCGTATCACCCAAGGGTGGGCCACGGCGTAACCTAGACGCCAGCCGGTTACGGCAAAGGTCTTGGAGAAGCTGTTGATCATGATTACATGGTCCAAATGATCAAACTGAAGTGCGCTTACATGCCTCCCCTCGTATACATAGTTGTGGTAGACCTCGTCGGAGAGTACGAACACGCCGTGCTCTCGAGCCTTTTCAAGCACCGCCTCATAGCCCTCTTGGGAGAGCATTGCACCGGTGGGGTTCGAGGGCGTGTTTATCACCAGCAGCTTGGTGCTATCATGGATGTTGTCCAGGATGGGCTGGGGGTCGATGCTCCAGACGTCCCCTCTCTTTAGGGGATAAAACCGAAGACTCCCGCCCAAGCGAAGGGTTATCGGTTTCATAATCCCCCAGCCCGGGTCAGGCAGAAGGACCTCGTCGCCGGGGTCGACTAGGAGGCGAAAGGCCAGGAAAATCGCCTCCATGCCGCCTACTGTCATGAGGATGTTTTCATCGGGGTCAATGCTTACGCCCATCTCTCTTTTCAGGAACGATGCCACGGCCTTTCGAATGCCAGGGGTGCCGCTGGTGGATGTGTAGCGGTTGCGACCTGAACGCATGGCGGATGCCGCAGCCTCTATCAGCGCTTCAGGCGCGTCAAAGGCGGCCTCGCCGGCGCTTAGATTCAAAAGATCCGTTCTTTCTTCCATCATCTTCATCATACGCCGGATCGGGGAGCTCTCCGACTCCTGTACCATCGGGGTCACCCGGCCCAGGGCCTTGCTTTTCTCAGTTGTCATGCCTCTACTCCGTTCTCCAGGCGTCCTACGCCCGGGATCTCCACCGTTACAGTATCGCCCGGCCTCAAAAATACTCCTCCGCCCTGGAGCATACGTTCCACGGCCTTTGGGAGCCCGCGTGGCTCGATGGACATGCCCCGGGTCCAGCCCACCCCGGCCCCGGTACCCAGACCAATCACGTCACCCGGCTGTAGTGTGAAGACCTTTGACAGGGTCGAGATGCATCTGGCAGGACCCCAGATCATGCGGTCTGTGCCGGTGTCCTGCATCACCTCGCCGTTTACCAGGCATAGGATACGGAGGTGCTCTACGTTCGGGACCTGATCCGCCGGGACCAGGCCGGGCCCCAGAGGACCGAAAGTATCCCTGGACTTTCCCGCAAGAAAATCCAGCACCCCGGACCGGGGCATCATCAACCGGCGGTCGGTCACATCGTTGTGGCAGGTGAATCCGGCCACATAGTCCATGGCCTCCGCCGGGCTGACGTCCTTGGCCGTCTTCCCGATCACCACCGCCAGCTCAGCCTCCCAGTCAACATATTCAGAGGATAGCCGGATCTTGCCGCTGGGGCCGATGATGCAGTTCCGGTCGCCCTTCCAGAAAAAATTGGGCTGAAAGTCAGAGGGTATCTCCATGCCCATCTCTTCGGCATGGTCGTAAAAGTTAAGCCCCACGTTCATCATCTTGCCCGGATTGGGGACCGGTGCCAGGACCGCTACTTGCTCCAACTCGGGGGCTTCGTCCGGTGGGCTCTTTTCCATGAGGCCTGCAGCTCTTCTGAGCACGGGCAGCAGGTCTTCCCATCGGTTCAGCAGGTCTATCATACCAGTAATCCTGGTGTCTCCGGCATATGGATCCGCAGCCTTCAGGGCGGAGTTGACCTCCCAGACCCGCCTGTTCACCACGATACCAACCCCGGTTCGACCTTCCGCTCGATAAGTCACCAATGAAAAGGCAGTCTCTTGCATAGTCTTATTCCGTCTACCAGCTGGGCGGGGTGTTCACTACGAGCACCACACAATCCTTCTTGCCCGGGTTGATCCAACTGTGGAGGGCCTCGCTTCTGTGGTGGATCAAGTCGCCCTCGTAAAGGTGATATTCCTCATCGTTGAGGCGGAAGAGCACCTCTCCGCTGACCACATAAAGCAGCTCTTCCCCCACGTGTCCGAAAGGCACCTTTCTTCCTTCTCCTGGCGGGCTCTTGTAAAACGTGGCCTGAAGATTCGCGCCGCTCTTTCTAATCAAGGCCTCACAGTAAGCTGTGGAGCCTTCCAGCGTGAAGGGCATGCCTTCGCCCTTCCTGATCACCGTACCCAGGCTGGAATTCTTTTCCTCTCCGAAGAGCGAAGCGATGTGGATATCAAGAAATTTGGTGATCTTCTTCAGGTTTTCCACGGAGACATTGGCCTTGCCGCACTCCAGCTGGCTCAAGAAGCTCACGCTGAGTTCGGTCCCTGAGGCCAACTGCTCCAGAGATACCCGTTTCGATTTCCTGGCCCGCCGCAGAATCTCTCCCAGCGACAAGGATTCTCCGCTTCCTCTTCTTCCCATCGGCCCCTCCTGAAAATTAATTTTTACTATATTGAAATATTGATGTCAAGCAAAGAGCACCGCCGCAAAGACTTACCTCTCTGCGCTTCTATTTTATCGTTAGAGGCTGCTATATACAGCTGAAGATGATTCTTCCCTTTATTTTGCCGGTGCCGATGCCGGAATCGCCTCGAGCTTGGAATTACTGGTGAAACACGGCCTCCCATTCAACGGGGCGGCGGTTCGAGGAGGGGCCTGAGATCATGGAACCTCAAGTGGACGGAGAAGTCGGGAGCCGCGACCGATCCATAATCCAGCCGGGACGCAATCTCCGGATCAGGGAGACCCGGCCGCCAGACGGCGCCCTTCATGCCTGGCGTAGAATGCAAGTGAAGGGACCTGGAGAACGTATGCAGCCATCAGAAAGATGACCATCACCGCCGTTTGTTCCAAAGGGAAAGCGGTCAAGACCAATGCAAGACAGATATTTACATGGCGGGCCACTGAGGTATAGACGATCACCACGGCCTTCTCTCCAGGTAGTATCTCTTTTGCCGTCAAGACGCGCGCCCAAACGCCGCTGACTCCGTACAAGAGCCCGTAATAGCCGATCAGGGCCGGGAATATGGAGAGGAGCAGCCGGCCCTCCTCAAACAGGCCCGAGTTTCTTTGAAGGGACATAACCAGGAAAAGCAGAATCACCAGCCCACCGGCGCTTACAGAGCCCAGGCGCGGATTTATAGAGGCAAGCCTCTTCTCGCCCAGACGGGCTGTAAGCACTCGCCGGGTGAGATCGCCCAGGACCATGGGAAGCAGAAATACAATGAGGATGGTTCTGGCAATGACAAAGGAATTCAGCTCTACTTTTCCATCCACCATTAATGGGAGGACAATGGGAAGGGCTACAAAGGCCGCAAATAAAAGATTTGCAGGGATTAGGTACAGGACTGTAGACATTGAAGCTCCAGAGAGAGCTGTCCAAGCGGCACTCATAGCACTGGTTGGAACCATTGAGAGGAATATTAAAACAATAAAAAGCTCTGGATAATTCCTGAAAAATATTGTTCCAATTATATAAGCAATAATAGGACTCAGAAGAAAATTTACTACAAAACTACAAAAAATAGGCCGAGGGTGCCTGAGATGCCTTATCACTTCCTCGAATTTGGCATTGATCATGAGAGGATATATGACGAGAAAGATTACTATTCCAACTAGAAGCTTTCTGGGGACCTCCCATCCGCCAAAGAAGTACACATTAGCAAGTCCAGCCGCCATTGAGACTATTATGAAATATTGAAGCCTTGACTTTAGTGCATCCAGCGCTTTCCAGACCATAGAGAGCAACAATCCTTTCCGTAAGTATTACCCCCCTCTCTTTTGAGTTAAGGAGCCACGGATTTTTGCATGGTTTCAGGCATAAGCGGAAGGAAAATCTTTCCTACGCCCGGAGCGGCGGGAAGGGCATGGACAAAACGCTCTCAAAGAGGGAGAATCCGGGGTGTGTCAAAAGAAGAGGCCCGGGGGGCTCGTTCGAGGAGCTTTTTCAGGATGCCGGGCAGGCAATCGTTGCGTTGGAAAAAGACGCCTGACGGCTTCAAAGGAGAGATTGGATGGCGCTTTCGATATTGGATGTGTATCAGCGCGTGCTGCCCAAAACCAATTGCGGGGACTGTGGCTATCCAAGCTGCCTGGCCTTTGCCGGCATGGTGGTTTCCGAAGGGGTCCCTTTGGACAAGTGCCCTCATTTGGACCCTGAAACCCTGGCATGGGCCCAGAAGGAGCTTGACGAGCAGCACGCGGCTGGCAAGTGGACCCGGAAGGACACAGCAGCGGATGCGCTTGAGTGGGCCCGCGAACGAGCGGCCTCAATGCGGATTTCAGATTTGCCGGAGAGGATCGGCGGGCGGCTGGACGGGGAGGGGGAAGAGCAAATACTCGAGCTTCCTTATTTCCAGGATACCCTTCGCATCAGCGCCGATGGGGTGAAAAAGGCGGGAGGCGGGGATTTGACCCGCTGGGAGGAGGTCTTTATTTACAATCACATGGCCCAGGGCGGCAGCCGGGAGCCGACCGGCGTATGGAAAGGCCTGGTGGAGCTCCCTAACACGGTTTCCAAGGTCAAGTCCATGAGGAGCCACGTGGAAGAGCCCTTGATCCGCTGTTTTCAGGGGAGGGCAGAGGAGCTCTTCAAGGCTGGAGAAGCGCTGGGAGGCGAGGACTTGACAGGTAAAGGGTTTGAGGCGGACGTAGCGCTTCTTTTTCGACCTCTACCTCGTATTCCGGTCGTGCTTCTTTTTTGGGACCATGATCCTGAAGAGGGCTACGAGGCCAGGGTCAAGCTGCTTTTCGACGAAACCATAGTGGAGCACCTGGACACCGAGTCCATTATGTTCCTTAGCGAACGGATCCGGCAGCTCCTGTGCCGCGATGAGGACTGAGCACCGAAGACGATCCTGATCATTGAGCCTGTCCACGCCTGGAAGGCTTCCTGCCGGAGGTCTCTTCTGCCTTTTGGACGCACACCTTCACATCCTCGCCCAGCGGGATCTCATTGAGAATCTCACCCCCGTTGTGTGCGACGACCTTGTGAATACGCTCCATTTTGTCCTGCTCTACAAGGAAGGTGAAAGACTTTCCCGGCGGCAGCATTCGAAGACATAAACTTACGTCCAAGAAAGCCCTTCAGCAGTCCCCCCTGTAGTCTGTAATTTTTTCTTCCATAATGGGTCCTTTTGAAATTTTTTATCGCCGTCGTTTTTTCAACTCCGCCTGAGGCTATGAAATCTCTTGTTTTCTCCTTCCTGAAACAATTGAATCAGTTTTCTCTCCCCCTCATAGGGTCCGATCAATACAAATTCGGCATTTTCCCTGATCGGTTCCTGAGGGTCGGGGTTGATTGAGATTTCGTCATTCCATTTGACGGCGACCACCGAACACCCGGTGGTCTCCCGGATCCTCGAGTTCGCCAGGTTCCTGCCTATTAGTGATCGGGGTGCATTGATCCTGAATACGTTCAACCCCTCGGCCAGCATAAGCATATCTTCGTTTTTCAGAAAATTGAAGATCGCATTGGCCCCGAGCGAGGAGTAGGACATGACGAAGTCTGCACCTGCTCGGTGAAGAGTGGAAACATTTCGCTCCAGATTGGCCCGGCTCAAGATCCGCATGTCGGGTTTCAGGCTTCTCAGGTACTTTGTCAGATAGATGTTCGTGGCGTCGTCGTGGGTTGTCAGCAAGGCGCTGGGCGCCTTCTCGATCCAAGCCCTCTGAAGCGTGCTGATATCCGCTGCATCGCCCAGGACATAGTTCTCTCCCTCTTCCACTCTCCTTCGGTTCTTCTCAATGATCAGGTACTGCATCTCCCTCTCTTTGAACCGTTCGGCAATGGTCTTCCCGACCCGTCCTCCGCCCACTATAAGAACCGGGTTATCGGTAAGCCTGTAGATGTGGTAAAAGGCGTAGGTGTCATCAAAGGCCGCGAGGTGTTTCTCCGAACCCGCTAATACCAGAACGCAGTTCCGGACGATTTTGGTCTGGGGAGTCGGTATGCTGAAGTGTCCCCGGTCCCAGATCCCTACCACGCTTACACCGAATTCCTCCCTCAAGCGGCTCTCTTCAAGCGTCTTCCCCACCAAGGGCGTCCCGAAGGGGGAAAACTCTGCAAGGATCAGATCATCAAACCGGCTGATCACCGTGGACCGGCAGTCTCCGCCTATGGTCCAGGCGGCCAGCGAGCGGCCCAGCATATCGTGGAGTTTGAGGACCTTCGAACTCCCTGCCATTTCCAGGATGTCTTCTGAGTGGGGTGAGTCGGCTGTAGTGATAATCGGGACTTTTTCATTAAGTTCCCGGACTGTAAATGCTATATTGGTATTGATTTCATCCTGATTGGTGGCAACGAGCATTGCAGCCCGGTCAATCTGCATTTTTACATAGGTTTCGGGATCATCAATGTTTCCCAGCGCGACTCGAATCCCTTCATCATAAAGCTCCAATGCCCTACGAAGATCGTCTAGAATCAAAACGTATTTATATTGGTGATCTTTAAGCTTTTGTATAAGAGCTGCCGTTACACTGTCATAATGTGTAATACATATATGATTATTGGTCTCTGGGGGAAGTGCTTTCGGCGTTCGTTTCCTGGATTCAGCCTCAATCCAAGGGGCGTAAAAAAACTTAATGAAGGTAAAAGGAAGAAGTACGAGCAAAAACAGGACGCCGGATACAAGCACCACAATAGAGAAAGCACGGCCGAGATCCGAATAGAATGTAATATCCCCGAATCCCAGGGTAGTCATAACCGTTAAAGTCCAATAGATCCCGGTTATCCATGAATAGTCTTTACCTTCGAGAGCCATGAGAAAATGAAACAGAATGCTGTAAACCGTCACGAGCCCGACTAATACTAGAATGAATTTTAAGAGCAATCGTAGATTGCGCTTTGTCGACTCACGATACGCAAAGTAGCTCAAAATGGATGGCAAAAACTTCACTCGAGTTCCTCGTTTGATTTGAACTTGACGGTTTCCCAAAAACCCGATCCACCGCCGCTGGGAACGTCATAGCCCCTTGAAACTACGAGGGCGGATAAGCGGGTTCCGGGCCTCTTGAGACGCCATCAAACTTGGCGGTAGGGTAATAATGTTGCAAAATCGATTCGATGGTCAAGGGCTTCCTGCTCCTACCACGCGGATTTACCCGATAAGGGGTTCAGCCGAGGGTAGTCTGCTGAATCGGATTTTCTTGTAGGCGTGGGTACCTGATTTGAAATAGACAAACATGCGGGATTCGAAATGACTCCAGCTTTTCCAAGTTCAGCAAATCACTTCGATTTCCGAGACCTTCACCCCCTGATCTACATGGGAACGGCAAGCGATCGCTATGAAGGGTGGGTCGGGCAGATCTATACCGCCGAGCGCTACCAAGGGTCCATGAGGTCGCGGACTCATCGGGTGGGAGGGAAGTCGTTTACTGAGAAGGTCTTGCCCGTGGAAAGCGTAGTGGAATACTTTCAGCATTTCCGAGTGCTGGAGCTTGATTTCACCTTTTACGACACCCTCAACCTTTGTGATAGCCAACAACCGCGCCGGCGGTAACGCCCCGATGATCGCCCGGGAGATCGCCGGGCGCTTCAAAGGCCTATCTCTCTCATCTCCCTGACGACGTGCCCGGCATTTTCCATGGCTTTACCTTGCTGCATATTGACACACAACCCTCTACCCCTGTACCCTCTTTCGCGAAAAGCAGCCTTTTGTCACATACTGAACCCGTATCCACATTGTCGGGCAGAGAAAGTTTGATCACATGCCGTGAGTCCGGCACTGGGGATAAGGAAGCATGGGGATTTTGTGCTGGTAAAGGAATCACCGTCATGATGAAGAGAGAATATGCCCCGGCACCCGTGCCCCTTATTGGTCAGGCATCGGCTGAACGATTCGAGGCGGTGATTCACAGCATCGGCGACGGGGTCTTTACGGTTGATAAGAACTGGCGGATCACATGCTTCAATCGGGCAGCCGAGGAGATCACCGGTGTTAAGCGATCCGAGGCCATTGGCCGCAAGTGTCATGAGGTCTTCAAGTCGAACATATGTAAAGATGCCTGCGCCGTACAGTACACAATCGAAACAGGACGCCCAGTAGTCAATCTGACCGTGTACCTAACCGATAAGAATCAACTCCAGATTCCAGTCAGCGTTTCGACCGCTCTTTTCAGGAACAAAAAGGGCGAGTTGATAGGAGGCGTGGCGACCTTCCGGGATCTGCGGCTGGTCGAAGAGCTCCGCAAGAGAATCGAAGGAGATTACTCATTCGAGGATATTATCAGCAAAAACAAGAAAATCAGGGAGATCCTGGACATCCTTCCCACACTCGCCGTCAACGACAGCAGTGTCCTGCTAACAGGAGAAACCGGGACCGGCAAGGAACTCTTTGCCCGTGCCCTTCACAATCTGAGTGGACGTGCGGGAGAGTTTGTCGCTGTAAATTGCGGAGGGTTTCCTGAAACCCTGATCGAATCCGAACTCTTCGGTTATGAGGCAGGTGCGTTCACTGGCGCTGTAAAGGCCAAGCCGGGCCGCTTCAGAATGGCGGAAGGGGGGACCCTGTTCCTGGACGAAATCGGCGAATTGCCGCCAACGCTGCAGGTCAAGCTCTTAAGGGTGCTTCAGGAAAAGGCTTATGAGCCCCTGGGCGGCGTTCAGCCCCAAAAAGCGGATGTCCGGATTATCACCGCGACAAACCGGAACCTCGAAGAGATGGTCGCTGAAGGGTCCTTCCGGCGGGACCTTTATTACCGGGTGAATGTCATCAAGATCGAGATTCCCCCGCTTCGGGACCGGATAGAGGATGTGCCCTTGCTGGTCGACCATTTCATGCGGCGTTTCTCGGCCCTCCACGACAAAGAGGTGTCAAGCATTTCACCGGGCGCCATGAAAATCCTGATGAGTCACGACTATCCAGGGAACATAAGGGAACTGGAGAACATCGTCGAGCATGGCTGCATACTCTGTCGCGGAGGTTTCATCAAGGAGGAGAACCTCCCGGATTGGCTGCAAAAATCCACAGAAAACCAGGAAGCTTACACAAGCCTGGAGGACTTGGAAAGGGAGTATATCCTTTCCGTTTTGAAAAAAAACAGATGGAACCGCCTTGCCACGGCCCGCGACCTGAACATCCATAAGACCACTCTGTTTCGCAAAATCAAAAAGCTCGGAATTCACCTCCCTGATCAGGATGGTCGTTCGTCCAGACTGAAGTAGAGTAGCGATTTCGCATCTAAAGAACCCTTCCGGGTAGCATATTCGCTTCCCCGGCCTGTTTTTTCCTTCTGGCTGATTATCGCTTAACTCATTTAAATTACGAAGTAAAGTTTGATTTTATTCTATCCGGCACGCATTCTGCTTTTTAAAGAGGGCAAAGGCATAATCGGCCATAACCTTAAGCAAGAAAGGAGATGCCCATGAGTACCAGCGAGAGCAGACAGGCGATGACTACGGATACCCACCAGCCGGCTCGGCCCTTGAAGTTCTTCAAGGACAAAGAGGGAAACGGATGGCTTTGCGACAAGGACATCGATCCCACAGGCGACCTCAAGGCACAAGGGTGCTGGCGCTGTGAGGAGATGGCGTTTCCCGACGGTGGGCGTTAAAGGATCACCCCAGAAACTCCCTTCATTGAGGATTCCCCCTAAGCCGGCGGACCGTTTCGGAGCGAGGCGGTCCGCCGAGGACTCCCAAGAAAAAGCGAACCGGCGGAGGATTTTCGGGATGCTCAGGACTCAGTGGCGATCGGGGACGGCTTTAACAACCTTCTCAAGGAGCCACTGGCCGAATTCGACTGTGGAGGTCAATACGCATTTTTCTTGCCCCTATCCATGGCCCTGACCACAACATATTGTTGGACAAATATCCGATGATGGGATAGGTGGAACCTATTCAGACGAAGCTTGTCTAAGGCACAAGGCGAACGACCGTCATGAACGCAAAGCACATACACGACTTGTCCGTGGGGGAAATGGCTGAGAGAATCCGCACGAATGAGCTCTCCCCCGTGGAGGTGACCACATACTATCTGGAGCGGATCCAAAGATTGGGCCCCGCCTTGAACGCCTTTTCAACTGTTTTCCAGGAGCGTGCCGCGGCTCAGGCCCGCGCCATGGAGATGCTTTCGGCCCGGGGGATATGCCTTGGCCCCTTGCACGGAGTTCCTTATGCGGTAAAGGATCTTTTCGACATAGGAGGAGAGGCGACCGCCGCCGGGTGCGACTTGCTCAAGGGGAACATCGCGGCGGAGGACGCGGAGGTCGTCAGACTGTTGAACGGCGCGGGCATGGTGTGCCTTGGGAAAACGCACACCGTGCAGTTCGCCTACAGCGGGGTCGGGATTAACCATGATTGCGGGACGCCTCGCAATCCTTGGAAAAAGGAACACTTCGTGCCGGGTGGATCCAGCAGCGGCTCCGCCGTGGCAGTGGCCGCGCGCATGGTGCCCGCGGCCCTGGGGACGGATACGGCCGGCTCCGTCCGGGTGCCGGCCGCGTTGTGCGGAGTCACAGGCCTCAAACCCACCTTCGGGCGGGTTAGTCTCAAGGGGGTTTATCCCCTGAGCTGCAGCATGGATTCCGTCGGGGTGATGGCGCGCTCCGTGCAGGATGCCGCCTTAATCTATGAGATCTTGAAAAAGGAGGTCCCGTGGGACCGGGAGCGTCCGGCGACGAACCCTGGGGACCTTTGCCTGCTGGATGGGGGAATCGGGGGAATGCGCTTGGCCTTTGCCGAGTCCATGTTCTGGGAGGAAACACACCCGGAAGTGGCTGAGGCCGTTCGACAGGCCGGCGGCGTTTTCAAGGAACTCGGGGCCCGGGTCGAGCGCATCCGTTTCAGTCCGGCCGAGGAGGCTGCAAAGCTCAACTCCACGGGTTTGATCATCGCCGCCGAGGCCTACGCGGCGAACAGGTACTGGCTGGAAAATCACTTCGACGAACTGGACCCTGTGGTGGCGCATCGCCTGATCAAGGGGAGGGCGCTGAGCGCCCACGAGTACGTCCGGAACCGGGAGACTATGCAGAGACTACAGAAGGAAGCGGCGTACCGGCTGAGGGATATTGACGTCCTGATCGCCCCGACCACCATCATCCCCGCGGAGCCGGTTTCCGAGGTGGACAGAGACAACGAGACTTACTCCTGGAAGAACATCCTGTATCTTAGGAACACGAGCATAGGCAATATGCTCAACCTCTGCGGGCTTTCCATTCCGTGCGGGTTCACTCGGGACGGATTACCCATCGGATTAATGCTCTACGCAAAGCCCTTTGATGAGACAACTGCCCTAAGGGCCGGTGCCGCCTTCCAGACCGTGACCGACTGGCACTTAAGAGAGGGAGACATCCACAAATAATCAAATAACAAGTCTCCATTCAAGTCCATCAAGGTGGGTTTTCGCCACAAGGTGGTCCGGATGGTCCTGAATCACCAAAAGATCCGCCGATCAACCTCCTCCTCATCCCTGCTCCTCGAGATGTTCCATAAAGGAATTTCTCATGCGCATCCAGTCGAAAAGCTCCGTCAGGCTGTGTAGCCGGGATGACGATCATTCCGTTTGTGTTAAAGGCTTGACTATTGATTGCTTATTTTGAATAATTGAAAAGCGATAATTCAAAAAGAGTACAAACTGGAGGTCTTGCGTATGTCCAATCCCTTCAGCCTTGCCATCGCCCAAGGGACTGGTTTTTGCGACAGGGAAAAGGAGATAGAAGATCTTCTCCGAAACGGAAGAAACGGAGACAATGTTCTGCTTTTTTCCCCGAGGCGATACGGAAAGACATCCCTCGTTCGACGGACTCTGGATCGACTCTCCGGGGAGGGTCTTTTGACCGTCTATGTTGACCTTTTTCCGATCATCTCCGAGAGGGACCTGGTCTCTCGCTTCTCTTCGTCTTTGGTCAGGGGCATTGGTCGCGGCCTGGACCATCGAATGCTCGCAGCAAGGCTGAAGGATCTTTTCAAACGGCTCACCCCCTGCATCGAGGTCAAACCTGACGGCTACAGCGTGTCCTTGCGTTTGGATCAGGCCTCGGAGTCAGGGCCTCTGTTGGAGGACCTCCTGGAAGGGTTTTACAAGCACGTGACCAAGAGGAATCTGCGGGCCTGCGTGGCGCTGGATGAGTTTCAAGAGATTACCGAGCTGCCCGAATCCAAACGAATCGAAGGAATCCTCCGCTCGCATATTCAGCTGCAAAAAGAGGTATCCTATTTCTTTATCGGGAGTCGTCGGCGGACGTTGCAGGAGATGTTCTCGGATAAGGGCCGCGCCTTTTACAAGAGCGCGTTTACCTATGCTCTTCGAGAAATCCCCAAGATGGACTTTCTCGGTCACATCGAGCGCCGTTTTCTGGAGAGCGGCAAGGCCTGTCCCCTGGGGGTTGCCGAAGAGATCTACGACCGGGTTCGGGGATATCCCTATTACGTCCAGAAACTCGCATCGATTGCGTGGGATTTCTCTGAAGCGCAATGTGATGCCGGAATGGTCCGACGGGCCTATGATTCACTGATTGAAATGGAGACCCCTGATTTCGAGGCTACCTGGAGTGCGCTTACCCTGGTTCAGCGTTCAGTCTTAAAGGCCCTGGCGCTGGAATCGACGGCAATGCCCTATTCAAGGGACTT
Source organism: Desulfobacteraceae bacterium (assembly GCA_046538465.1). Classification (GTDB taxonomy): domain Bacteria; phylum Desulfobacterota; class DSM-4660; order Desulfatiglandales; family HGW-15; genus CAZYJR01. The sequence goes on from JBKHIW010000003.1 coordinate 18,953, forward strand.
CCTGGAACGCCACCGGCTCTCCGTTGGAGGAACCCAGCGCTCCCTTCGGGTGCTTGTCTCCATGGACCTGGTAGAGAAAGACCAGGATGGCCGGTACCGCCTCACAGATCCGATCATGAGCGCCTGGCTGGGCTGATGGCGATCGTGCGGTGCTCGATTGCTTCATTAAATAGACGGGTTTGCTTTGGGAGGGTTTCGGCGTTTTATA
>JBKHIW010000222.1:0-4277 GCA_046538465.1 Desulfobacteraceae bacterium
CACTAACCAAGGCCTGATATTCTTCCTGCAAACGTTTCTTTATTGAAGGAACTCCTCCTCCGGGCTCTGCTCCCACCACAAGTTTTCTGAAACCGAGATCCGCCGGTTCCATATTGCTGTTCCTGCGAATATAGTCCGCCAAGTACATAGCGTAGGAGGGGGTGCAATGGATCAAATTGCCGTTCAGCCGTTTTGCGGTCATGATCACGCGATCTGACGCTCCTGTACCGATGGGGACAAAGGCCGCTCCGATATGTTCTATGGCGTCCTTGACAGGGAGGCCTCCGACAAAGAAGGTAAGCCCCACCGCGTGGATCACCACATCGTTTGCCCGGACACTCTTACAATAAAGAGACCGTGCCGTGATATCAGTCCAGATCTTTTGGTCATATCTCGTAATGCCAACAAAGGTCGGAACCCCTGTCGTACCGGATGATGAATGGATGCGGATAACTTTTTCAATTGGAGCTACACAGTGAGAGCCTAGCGGAGGGTATTTCTCTTGGCTTTCTCTGAGCTCGTCCTTTTCAGTAAATGGAAGCTTGGAAAGGTCTTCCAGAGTCTTGATGTCGCCCCTTTCGAGGCCATGTTCTTTGAATTTTTCTTTGTAAAATAATGAATTATCAAAAACATAATCAAGCTGTCTCAGAAATTTGGTTTCCTGTAGCTCATATATTTCATGCGGTTTCATTGTTTCAATTTCTTCGTTGAACAAATCCTTTCTCTTCATACCAATTGAATCCTCGCTATTGTAATGTTAAAGCATATAATGTGGTTATATAATATTAATACAATATTAAGACTAAGTATATACAAATAGCATAGACAACTATTTAACTTGAGAAAAAGGAATGCGTTTGTAATTGAACATGACAGCCAAAAGCTTTGCTTTTTTCTCGCCTATACTTCTTCCACTATGAGGAACTGAAGCGTCAAAATACACACAGTCTCCCTCTTCCATGATGTATTTCCGGCCGTCATAAACTAGTTCATGCTCGCCTTCAAGAACAAACATGAATTCTTCACCATCATGCTGAAAGACAGCTTCTTCATCGAAGGAAGGTTCGATAATATATGGCTCCATATTCTTCCCAGGCTTGTCAGCAGCCAGAGCTTCATACGCATATCTGAAAAGCGACCCCTCTGAAAGCGAACCAATGCTTCGGATCGGCTTTCTTTGGTGTCGCTTTGTGAATGAGATTCGGACATCCTTTGAATCTTGGAGGCCTTCGTGGAGCAAGTATGCCGCATCCACCCCCAGGGCCAAAGCAATTCGGTTTAGGGTCGAGTATGGAGGGGCCTTCTTGGCCCTCTCGATCTTCGAAAGATATCCCTTGGTAAGGCCAGTCAGCTCGGCTAGCTGCTCCAGCGTTATCTCTTTCTTTTTGCGTAATCTCTTGATATTGTTGCAGATAAGCTCTTCATGCATTGAGCTTGACTACTCCATCACTGTTCAATTGCGCCTGTCGGCCTATTCTATCGTCAACGTACTGGATGTTTCTAGTTTGGATACATTAAAAGAAAACTGTTTCGGCACTATAGACTGATGCCCTTTTTAGCGGGACTGTTGGATTAAAACTAATCGAAGTGTGGCCAAAAGTTTCCATTCTGTCAACAAGAAAATCAGGCAAGGACTGGAGTCGTCTTTCCGCTTGCTGTAGAGAAGATCAAGGGGCAGATAACTAGGTCAGGGGCTTTTTGCAACTCCCTCATGGTTGTGCCGCTTCGTTCTTGTTTGAGCCCGGGCAGAAGAGCCCCCATCTAGGGCCAGATTCGTTTATGCCTTGGCAGGATCGAGAAGGTCGCCGAACTCAGGAAAGCCGGAGACATGTCGCAGACCACTTCGGCCACCTTCCGGGGCTCGCCTCCTTGGTCCTCGAGGTGGGCCTTGAACGCCTTGAGGCACTCCTTGCCCTTGCCTGAGGTGGCAAAGATCACCAGCTTCGAGCTTCGGTCAAGATCCACAATCCTCCGGGGTGCGATCAAACCGAGGCCAAGGGTCAGTATCTCTCTTGTGGGCATCATGGGCGGGTCTCCTTTCAGGGTTTCCTCCCCTGCTATCAGACCCCACAGGAAAATCAAAACCCGTCAATTCCGCTTGAACGTCGAAGAGGCCGATATATTATTGCCCAAAAAGCAGGTTACTATCGCGTCAGCGAGCAATACTCCTCACAGGCCGGGCGACCCTAACCCTCGCCATGCTCAAACATATCGCAGACGTTTCGCTCCAGTATGTCAACGGCTGCCAAGATCCGCGCTGCGTTTCTCTCCACCGCAGGAAAACCATCGGCCTTGCTCCGTAAGGCCTCGGCCGCCCGGTGCAGAGATCTAATCTCTTCGTCCAATTCTTTTAGGGCCTTTGGCTCAATATTCATGGAGCTCCCTTCCTCTTTCATTTCTTTCTGAGATCCTTGAACCGCTGCGCCTTTACCTCATATCGCGGCAGGGAGCCGGGATCGCAAAACTCCAGCCTGTACCCCAGGTTGGTCTTCAACCTCAATTGATCCTTGAGACGGGCCTCCAGCTCCTTCAGCGCCGGGCGCGCCTCGGACAGGAGCTCCACCTTCAAAGTGATCTCCTCGCGATCGCCCACACGCTCCACAACTACCTCGTACTCGTCTCCAAGGCCTTCCATTCCCCGCACCACCTCCTCTATAGCCGAAGGGGCTAAAAGCACTCCTTTTACCTTGGTGATATCATCCGCCCGGCCGATCACCCCACCCTCCAATACTCGGTAGGTCCTGCCGCAACTGCATCGCCTCTCCGACCAGGCCACTAGGTCCTTGGAGTCGAACCTGATGCAGGGCTGGGCCCTGCGGTCCAATGCGGTGATTATCATCTTCCCGCTCCTTCCCGGCTCCTCAATGGCCTCACCGGTCACGGGGTCCTCTATCTCCACTAGAAAAAAGGCCTCGTTCACGTGCACCCCACCCGGCTGGTGCCTGCACTCATAGGACCAGGCCCCTATTTCAGTGGCACCTGCATGATCGTAGACCTCGGCGTCCCACGCCGACTCCAAGCGCTTCTTGGTGGCCGGAATCGAGGCCCCGGGCTCGCCCGCACAGGTGATCTTGCTGATCGGCAGGGAGCGCGGATCGATCCCCATCTTGGCCCTTGCGGTCTCGGCCATCCCCAGGAGATAAGTCGGTGTTCCCATCATAGCCGTGGCCTTAACCTCCTGAATTTTCAAAATCCGCGCCTGGGTATCCAAAACCCCGCCCGGCACCACCTCGCAACCTATCTTCTCCGCACCGTAATGCCCGGCCCAGAACGCCACGAAAACATTATACCCGAAGGGGATGAAGACCCGGTCCGTCGGCCTGTAGCCCTGAGACCACAATATACAGGCCCAGCACTCGTTCCACCATTCCCAGTCAACCCACGAGTCAGCCTGGTAAACCGGCTGCCCGGTGGTGCCGCTCGTCTGATGATATTCGGTTACCTCTTCCAGAGGCACACACAAGGCCTCTCCGTAGGGAAACGGAGCCTTGTACTGGATCTCCCGCATCATCGCCTTGTCCACCCGGGGCACCGACCTTATATCCTCCATTGAACGAATGTCCCCGGGCTTGATCCCGGCCCGATCATAAAGAGCCCGATGAAATCGGCTCTTCCGGTAGGCCCACTCGAATATCCGCTTGAACTTCTTCACCTGCAAGGCCTTCAGCCTCTCCAGGGGAAGAGTCTCCAAAAACGGATTCCAGTATTCCTGTTCAATCATCAGCGGCTCTCCTTGCTATTGCCCTTTGCAGGGGGCACTCAGCGACCTGGGGCGTCCTCTATCCGACCGGTGGAGCCAGCATTGGCTCTTTTCTAAACATCAAAAGATGTTATCCATGATAACGCAAAACCTTGGGCTGTCTATGACCATCGTCATAAACACCCTGAGACCGGTCAGTCATTTCCGGTTACATCCCCCGGCCTGTACCCAAGGGGCCCGGCTTTTCTTGTGTTAATGCTGCGCGGAGTCAATTCGTTCTTGTTGACTGAAAGAATCCCCAGTCCATGGGTGAAATGAGCTGCGGCCGTCGATGGTGAATCTTGGCAGGGCCTTTCGCCACTCCCTCAATATTGGGGGAGTTGCAAAAAGCCCCTGAGCTGGTTATCTGCCCTAATAGTTTCAAGGGGTTACAAGGTTTCCAGCGGCGGTGGAGCGGGTTTTTGCGAGACCGTCAATATTGCGCTTCCCATCAAAGTCCGGCCGGTCGGAGGGATACGGAGAGCGCCTAAAAGCAAGTTCCTACCACAATTATCCTCCGCCTCTTGCGAGCGTCCTT
>JBKHIW010000223.1:0-4260 GCA_046538465.1 Desulfobacteraceae bacterium
CCCGGGAGGTATCATGTCTGCGAGGTCCAGGTAGCCTATCAGGCGCTCGAGTTTATCCAGCAGGTTTTCCTTTGCAGAGGTCCGCATGTCTGCGAAAAAAACCTTGCTTGCACTCATAGTCCCCTCCTATCCATATTGAAAGGCCCCCAAAATACGGGGGCGCAGAAAAGAAGGCATTTGCCCGTTATCCAGCGAAGGCTATAAATATAAATATCTTAGACATTCCATCCCGGGATGTCAACACGAGCCCTGAGCCTCGGATCCCGGCTTTTTGCGTTGACAAAGCCGCCGGTATTGAGCTATCAAATCTCAATGGATGATGTGTTTAACGCCGCCGCTCAGGCGCATCCGGCGCGATTGAAAGTTTCTTTTGCTTCACCCGCGGAAAACCGCGATATGAAGAGCAGGATGTTTATGCTCCTCAACCGTTCCATTCTTTCAGGGCTTGTGGCGATCGTGCTGGCCCTGGCCGTCCCGGTCTATGCCCAGGAGGTAAAGGAGATCCTGAGCATAGAGGCCTATGATATGCTCAACACCCTCCCGGACACCTATCTCATAGATGTTCGAACCAGAGCCGAGTACCAGTTTGTGGGGCATCCGGTGAGAGCTTATCTTTTTCCCTACCAGTTTCTGACAGAGGAGCTGGCAAAGGAGGATGATCAGTACGGCTACAAGCTCAGTCCCAGGAACGAGGACTTTGTAGGGGAGATCGGCAAAGCATTCAATAAGACGGACAATCTTCTGGTCATTTGCAGGGACGGAACAAGGAGCGCCCAGGCCGCCAAGGCCCTGCTAGAGGCCGGCTTTCAGAAGGTTTACGATGTGGAGGACGGTTTCGAAGGACCGGAGTTCCCCGCGTTTGAGGACAGCAATCGCCACAAATTCTACAGGCAACTTGCCAAGCGGAATAATATCCACGGCTATAAGCACCGTCGTCATTATGGGTGGCAATGGTGGGGCCTGCCTTGGACCTATAATATAGACCCCAAGTATGTTTACCCTCCGGATCTGAAGAAGTCGGAAGGAAAATAGAGGCCTTCAGCCTTCAAGAGGAGTCCCCCTCCTTTCTGGCTTGGATGTCGGCCATTCGCTTCTTTATCCTCTCTTCGATCCCCCTGTTGGTCGGTCTGTAAAACACCCGGCTTGCAATCCCATCGGGAAGATACTCCTGTCTTACCCAGGCCCCGGGATGGTCGTGTGGGTAGAGATAGCCCCGGCTGTACCCCACCTTTTTCATCAGACCGGTGGGAGCGTTTCTGAGATGGAGGGGCACTGGCCTGGGCCCGGAATCGCGTATCTCCGCCTTCACCTCTTTTTCGGCCATATAAAGGGCGTTGCTCTTGGGGGCTGAGGCGAGGTAGACAGCGGCTTCGGCCAGGGCGAGTTCAGCCTCGGGCGGTCCTACCTTCTCCCAGGCCTCGAACGCGGCCAAGGATATCCGTAGGGCGTTGGGATCCGCGAGCCCCACGTCCTCTGAGGCGCATCGGACCATCCGCCTCGCTATAAACAAGGGGTCCTCTCCCGCCTCCAGCATACGGTAAAGCCAATAGAGCGAGGCCTGGGCGTCGCTGCCCCTCAGACTCTTGTGAAAGGCGGAGATCAGGTTGTAGTGCTCCTCCCCGTCCTTGTCGTAAGGTAGGGTCTTTCGGTCGAGCGCCTTTTGAACCACCTCGGCATCCACCACCGCCGACCCCTCTGAGGCTCCTAAAACGAAATCCGCGGCGATTTCAAGGTTGTTCAGGGCGACCCTGGCGTCTCCATGGGAGAGATTGACGATGAGATTCAGGGCTTCGTCCTCAACCTCCACTCCGCTTTTCGCCAAGCCGGCCTCTGCATCCTCCAAGGCCCGTCTGAGTATACTCTCCAGGTCCCGGGGGCCTAAGGGATGGAGTATCAGAACACGCGCCCTGGAGAGCAGCGGGGGGATCACCTCAAAGGAGGGGTTCTGAGTGGTCGCCCCTATAAATATCACCCGCCCGGTCTCCACGTGGGGAAGGAAGCCGTCCTGCTGGGCCTTGTTGAACCTGTGGAGCTCGTCCACGAAGAGGATGGTGGGCCTCCCCTCGGTTTGCATGGTTCGGCCGGCCTCCTCTATTATCTCCCTGACCTCCTTTACCCCGGAGGTGACCGCGGAAAGTGTACGGAATGGGTGCCTCGAGTAGGAGGCTATGAGTCGGGCGAGTGTGGTCTTGCCGCTCCCGGGCGGCCCCCAGAGAATCATAGAGAAGAGGCGTCCTGTCTTGAGTGAACGCATGAGCACTGATTCCGGGCTGGTCAAGTGCTCTTGACCCGCTAGGTCCTCGATCCTCCTGGGGCGCACGCGATCGGCTAGAGGCGCGCCGGGCGTCCCTGTCGAGGAGTTCAGAGATGCTGATTGTTCATCCCGTTTTTCGGGAGGCTGCATAGTCCACCGCCGCGGGTTTGCGGATGAGGATATCCGCAGGCTGGTCCAAAGAGCTTGATGCCGAATCATTGATAACGTATCATACCAAGCTCGGAGCGGACAACCTGGAAGGTCGGGTAAGTCGTTGCCGCAGGCTTTAATCCCCCCTTTGCCTGTCCGAAGGGGGTGTTTTGTTCAGGAAGAAAAAAGTGCCAGACAACTCCAAATTTGTCCATTTGCATGTCCACACTGAGTTCAGCCTCCTGGACGGCGCGATCAGGATCAGGCAGCTGCAGGAGAAGGCCCTCACGATGGGGATGGGAGCCGTGGCCGTTACCGACCACGGGAACATGTTCGGCGCGGTCCAGCACTTCGAGCTGGCCGCAAGGACAGGCATACACCCCATTTTGGGCTGTGAGGTCTATATGGCACCGGGAGACCGAAGGGACAGGAGCCCCGCCCCTGAAGGAGGACCTAGTGCATATCACCTGGTGCTGCTGGTGATGGACGAGGAGGGATACGGGAACCTGAACCGCCTGGTCACATTGGGTCACCTGGAGGGGTTCTATTATCATCCCAGGATCGATATGGAGCTCTTGCGAAGGTATAACTCCGGCCTGATAGCCCTTTCCGGCTGCCTAAAGGGGGTGGTCCCTTATCTTTTGGCCGCCGGCCGCGAGGAGGAGGCGCGGTCCAAGGCTGAGGAGCTGGCGCAGATATTCGACCAAGACAGGTTCTACCTGGAGGTACAGGCCAACGAGATGCCCGAGCAGAAGGAGGTGAATCTCGCCCTGGCCGAGTTGGGCAGGAATATGGGTCTTCCCTTGGTGGCCACCAATGACTGCCATTACCTGGAAAGAGAAGACGCCGAGGCCCATGATACCCTGCTTTGCATCCAGACAGGGAAGTCGGTGGACGATCCCGGGCGACTGCGTTTTTCCAATGACGAGTTTTTCTTCAAGAGCCGCGAAGAGATGGAAAAAAGTCTGGGAGGCTTTGCCGAAGCCCTGGACAATACTGCTGAAATAGCCGGACGATGCACCTTCCGGATGGCTTTCGGTGAGTACAAATACCCGGTCTTTCAGACCGAGGACCCGCGCAGCCTGGACGAGATCCTCACAGAGGAGGCGCAGTCGGGCTTGAAGAAGAGGCTTGAGGAGAGGGAGGCCAAGGAGGGTCCGCTCCCACCCGAGCTGATCAAGGAGTACCGGGACCGGCTGGAGTTCGAGCTGGGAATCATCACCAGGATGGGCTTTTCCGGCTACTTTCTGATTGTGGCGGACTTTATAGCCTACTCCAGGCGGAACGGAATACCGGTGGGACCGGGCCGGGGGTCGGCCGCAGGCTCCCTGGCGGCCTATTCCCTCACCATCACCAATATCGATCCCATCCGCTACGGGCTGCTGTTCGAGAGGTTCCTCAACCCCGAACGGATCAGCATGCCGGATATTGACATCGACTTTTGTATCCACGGCCGCGATGAGGTGATCAGGTACGTGGCTGACAGGTACGGCCACGACAATGTAGGCCAGATTATAACCTTCGGGACCATGAAAGCCCGGGCCGTGATCAGGGACGTGGGACGAGCCTTGAATATCCCTTATGGTGAGGTGGACCGGATAGCCAAGATGGTCCCGGAAGGGCCGAACGTCAGCCTGGAAAAGGCGATGGAGGAGGTACCCGAGCTCCAGAAGCTGGCCCAGGCGGGCGAAAGAGAGCAAAAACTCCTCAGGATCTCACGGTCCCTTGAGGGGCTGAGCAGACACGCCTCCACCCACGCTTCAGGGGTGGTGATATCCGACCGCCCGCTGGTCGAATACCTGCCGCTTTACAAGGGAACCCATGAAGAGGTCATGACCCAGTTTCCCATGGACCAG
>JBKHIW010000224.1:0-4240 GCA_046538465.1 Desulfobacteraceae bacterium
ATCCCGGGGATGTCCGCGATATAATACCTTTTGAATATAGGCATTTGACCAAACCCTGTAAAGGCCATAACCACGAAGAGCAGGGCGAACGCCCACCAAACCGCCCTGCCCTGATCTTTGCCCCTCTTATGTCTCATGATCACTCCTCCTTCTTTTCCAGGCGGTTCGGGCCACCGGAGGTCCCCTTCCACAGCTTGAGCGCCGCTGCCGCTATACCAGCGAACGGGGCTATGACCATGGCCTTGGCCAGCTTGTCCGCGTGGGCCATTGAGTCCGGAACACGCTCAAGATGAGGCCTTCCCGGCCCCTTCTCTATGCCGGAGTCCAAGAGCTCAAAGGGTACCGGAGAGACATAAATGGTATTCGTGCCCCCGTTTTCCTCCTCGCCGTATATATGGCCGCCTATCTCCTCGGCCAGGGCCCGGGCCTCCTTTACTATGGCCTCTCTCGGACCTATTTTTTGCACCTGCTGAGGGCAGGCCTCGATACAGGCCGGGAGCTCCCCCTGGGCCACCCGGTCATAGCATCGGTCGCACTTGTACATCACACCGTTCCCGGCGAAGGAGGGAAGGATATCCAGGTAAAGACCAACCCCGGTCTGTCGCTGCGGTATATGCCAAGGGCAGACTGCTTTGCACTTGGACCCGCCCAGGCATATATCCGGGTGGATCAAGGTGATGCCGTTTTTCAGCTTACGCGCTGCACCCCATGGGCAAAGGTCCGCGCACGGAGGATTCTGGCAGTGCATACAGCGCCTGGGGATATAGTAGGTCCGCTCTTTACCACCCTGGTTTACCGAAGCCTTCTGTATAAAAAGCCAGTTGTAGGGAGTCAGGCGGTCTGCTTCGTATCGCCTTTCGCTCCAATCCGAGGCCTTTACCCGGGATGGATACATCTTGGGAAAGGGCTTCTCAGGCTCCGGGAACTTGTGCTCGTTCTCCCACTTGCAGGCCTCTACACACGCCTCGCACCCGATGCATTTTCTTATGTCTATCAAGGTGGCAAGCTCCCCCGCCTTGGCTCCTTTTACCGCATTGGGCAATGGGAGCCTGGAGGCGGTCACGGCGCCGGCCGCAGCCAGCCCGCCCTTGATAAACGCGCGTCTGGATATGTCTCGTCCCATCAGCTGCTCCCCCCTCGATCCTTTTTCTCAAGGTATACGGCCCGGGTGCACCTCGCTTCGGACCACCCCGATTGTTTTTTAATGAGAGAGTCTCTTTAATCAAAAAGGTTACAAATATATCCGGCCGGCTAATGCTGCGGGGACGACGATCCCCTGATGCAGTCCTTTAGTGCGGAGCGAATCCTTGATTTGACATCCTTTGGGACCGGCTCGTTCGGAGAGGATTTCAGGAGCTTCAGGGTCTTGCGGAGGGACTCCACGCAATCCCGGCACACGGGGCACTCCAGGAGATGCCTCTCGATCTCCGCCCTGGTCCGGGAATCGAGTTCACCGTCAAGGTAATCGGAGATCTTGTCAAAATATTTCATGCAGTCTTCACGCACCGGCCTGATCCTTTCGATAGTGCTCGGAAATCGCTTTGCGCAAAAAAAGTCTGGCCCGGTGAAGCCTGGTCTTGACCGCCTGAGGGCTCACCCCCATGATCTCAGCCGTCTCCTCGGTGCTGAACCCCTCCATGTCCCTAAGGCTGAATGTCATCCGGTATTTCGGCGGGAGGGAATTCAAGGCCTCACGGACCACCTCCTTGAACTCAGCCCTCAACAGCTCCTCGGATGGATCAGAAGAAATGTCCGGGATCTGATAAGACTCCGGTTCCCCGTCCCCTCCGGGGAGCAGGGAGTCCAAGGAAAGCTCATAGTCGGGCTCTCTGCTCTTCTTGCGCCGCTTGCGATAACAGGCGTTGGCGGCTATTTTGAAGAGCCAATTCTTCAATCGGGCCTCTTCACGGAAATTTTCCAAGTTGCTGAATGCACTCAGAAAAGTTTCCTGCATGATATCCTCTGCGTCTTCCTTTTGGCCGCACATGCGAAGCCCGAAGTTATAGAGGCCTTCTTCGTAGCGCTCCACCAGATCCTGCATGGCCCCTGGCGCGTCTTCACGAAACCTCTCCACCAGGCGGTGTTCTTCCTCCGTGGTCAGCCTCCGATCATTGGAGCTTTTTCTGTTTCCTGCCGGCGGTCGTGCAACCATGATCGCTCAGCGCCCCCTGTCTTCTTTTGAGGATTCATGGTCAAATGGGATGGTGAGTTCATAGACCCCGGATTCCACCACCGCCTTCACAGGGTAGGAGGACTTCTCAAAGACCTTGAGCATGGCCTTGTTGGATGCGAGTACATCGGCCGTGAAGCCCTTGATGCCTCTTTCCTTGGCTGTCTTTATCAAATAATGAAACACGAAGGTGGCGATCCCCTTTCCCTTGTATGCATCATCCACGACAAACGCGACATCCGCATAAGGGCTCTCTTTTCCAAGCACATAGCGTCCTTCCGCAATGATCCGGCCTTCCCCGGGCTCGCCCACCAGGCCTACTATACTCATGGTGCTGCGGTAGTCTATGTTCACATAATCCTGCATTTTCTTGTGAGGCATGGTCTTGACCGGAGAAAAATAGCGATAGTAAACGGATTCGTCCGAAAACCGATAGAAGAGCCTCCTCATCTCGTCTACGTCCGAGGCTCGTATAGGCCTGAAGCGGACAATCAAGTCGTCTTTGAAAGTATGTATGCAGGAGAGCTCTTCGGGGTAGAGCCTGCTGGACTCGGCCGGATACTCCTGATCCAAATAAAGAATATGCTCTTCCTTGGCCGCACGCACCAGTGCCGCCCGGTCGTCAGGGTGTGCAATGTCGATCAGGGCCAGGGCCCGCTCCCGCACGGTGCGACCCCTCATGGAGGCCACGCCGAACTCGGTCACCACCAAGTCCAGGGACTCGCGGCCCGAGAATTGGTTTGGGTATTCATTTATGGAGAGGAGGATGTTGGACTCACCCCGGGTGTTTCTGCTGGGCAGGCCGAATATGGTCCGCCCCCCCTTGGACAGCGCCGCGCCCATAAAAAGCTCCTGGGCCTCGCCCGGGCCGGTGCCCACGTTTCCCCTTCCATGAGGCAATGCGACCCCGCCGGTCAGATCTATCTTACGAGCCGGAAGGACCACCATGAAGCGGTCGTTTCGACCGATTCTCAGTGGATCCGCCACCACGTCTATCCCCTGGAACTCCACCAGCGGATTGTGATCCAGCCACTCAAGCAGCTCCTGGGTCCCAAGGGCGTAGGCAGCCACTGACTTGCCTTTGAAGGAGCCCTTTCTGCGGTTGGTTACCGCCCCGCTCTTTACAAGCTCCATCAAGGGATCGGTGAAAAAGGGGGAGTGAATCCCCAAGTGACGCTTGCGGGAGAGATGGCGCGCCAGGGCGTCGAAAAGGGGGCCCATGGAAAAAGCCATGCAGCCGCCGTCCGGGATCAATGAGGCGGCGTTCTCCCCTATCTTGTCATATACCTCGATCACCGGCCAGCGTTCGAAAGTAATGGGCGGCTCGGCGGACTCCACCAGGTAGTGGAACTCGTCCACATGCACCAGGGTGTCGCCCAGGGTCCTGGGAACCCGATCGTTTATCTCCCCCACCACCAGCGAAGCCTCCTCCATGGCCTGGCGGGCCACATCCACCGCCAGGCCCAAGCTGGCGTAGCCCGCTTCGTCCGGCCTGGTTATCTGCACAAAAGCCGCATCTACAGTGATGGTATCGGATTCCATCAGCCGGGGGACCTGGGAGAAGCGGCACGGAATCAGGTCCACGCGTCCCTCTCTAATGGCTTCGCTGGCCACCCAACCTGCGAAAAAGGTCTTCAGCCGAAATTTCTCAGTATATTTCTGGGCCACGGATATGGCATCGCCCAGGCTCACCAACTGGATCAGCTCCAGATCCCGCAGATTGTATGCCGAAGAAGCGGCCAAGGCCTTGCTGAGAGTGCGCGGCTCCGCAACGCCGGTCCCCAAGAAGATGCTCATTCCGGGTCGGATCTTGGAGAGCACCTTGTGTTCGGGGACGATCTTCTTCCCCCATGGTTTAGCTTCGGACATCACGTCTCCGACGCTCAAATGCGGCTTTATCCCCGGCCGGTCAAACAGGGCTCTTCAGGTCGCTCGATCAAGAGAGCCGATAGCCGTCAGGTACATGGATCCCGTCTACGTAGACACGCCCCCTGTCGTCCAAGGCAAAGCGGCCCATTGCAATCATCTCCACAGTCAGGGGGAAGATCTTCCAGTCTCCTGTCCCCTTCA
>JBKHIW010000225.1:0-4236 GCA_046538465.1 Desulfobacteraceae bacterium
ATCCCAATATCGCTTATATACTTATGATGATCGGTTTGGCTGGGCTCTATTTCGAGCTCAGCCACCCGGGGGCGCTTCTGCCCGGGGTCATAGGGGCCATCTCCCTGATACTGGCCTTCTTTTCTTTTCAGGCCCTTCCGGTCAATTATGCAGGCCTGCTGCTTATCGCCCTGGCCATAATATTCTTCATCGCCGAGATAATGGTCTCCAGCTGGGGCCTGCTCTCAGTCGGCGGATTGATTTCTCTGATATTGGGCTCTATCATGCTCTTCGAGGAGGTGTCCGTTTCTCTGAAGGTTATGGCTCCGACCATAGTCCTGGTGGGGGGCTTCTTCGTGACGGTTGCCTGGCTGGCGTTCCGCGCCTATCGAACCAAGCCCATGGGTGGATCCGAGGGAATGGTTGGCGCAGTCGGTACGGTCATGCGGCGGCTAGACCCCGAAGGTTTGGTGATGGTGCGGGGGGAGACCTGGCGCGCCTCTTCGGACGAAGTCCTGGACCCGGGCGAAGAAATAGAGGTGGTGGGGATACGGGGGCTGGTCCTCCAGGTAAAGCGGGCCCGGTCCGGGAGGCCTGTACCGGGGCTCTGACTCGAGGATGCCCGCGGGGTTTTCGGCCGGCGGGTTGCAATGCGGACTTTCTCCTGGTAAGAGTCTTGGGCTCGACCAGCCGAGAAGGAGGTGGTCATGTTCTACATCCTGGCGCTAGTGCTCATAGTGATGTTTCTCGCCTCGGCCTTGAGGGTCCTCAAGGAGTATGAAAGAGGGGTTATATTTCGTCTCGGCCGGGTGATAAAGACCAAGGGCCCGGGCTTGATCATCCTGATTCCGGTCATAGATAAGATGGTCAAGGTGAGCCTCCGTTTGGTGGCCATGGACGTGCCTTCCCAGGATGTGATAACCCGGGACAATGTGTCCGTGAAGGTCAATGCGGTGGTCTACTTCAGGGTCATGAATCCCACCAATGCCACGGTGGAAGTGGAAAACTATCTCTTCGCCACCTCCCAGCTGGCTCAGACCACCCTGAGGAGCGTTTGCGGCCAAGTGGAGCTGGATGAGCTCCTGGCGGAACGTGATAAGATCAACGCCAGGCTCCAGGAGATCCTGGACACCCACACCGATCCCTGGGGTATAAAGGTGACCACCGTCGAGGTCAAGCACATCGACCTGCCCGAGGAGATGCAGCGATCCATGGCCCGGCAGGCGGAAGCCGAGCGTGAGCGGAGGGCCAAGGTAATCAGCGCGGAGGCCGAGTATCAGGCCGCCAACCGCCTGGCCGATGCAGCGGAGATCATCAGGAGGTACCCGGAGGCGCTGCAGCTGCGGTACCTTCAGACACTAAGGGAGATTGCATCTCAAGGGGCCTCGACTACGCTTTTCCCCATTCCTATTGATTTGGTCTCTCCCTTTTTGGAGAAGAAGTCATAAACCGAAGAGCGGGAGACCCTTCCCGTAGAATTAAAATCGAATCAAGGAGCTGAGAGTATTATGGAAGAGGAAACCACTCAACAGCAAGACAAGAAACAGGAAGATCTCATGGCCAAGTCCAAGCAGAAGCACCAGGAGATCGGAAAGCCCCTGGATAAGATGACGGCGACCGAACTCCGTGAGGTGGCCATGGAGATACCCGGTGTGGCTGGTGCCCACGCCATGAAAAAGGATGAGCTCCTGGATCTGATCAGGGAGGCGTGGGGTTTGGAGCAAGAAGCAGCCGCCGCGGGCAAGAGGACCAGGACCGGGGCGACGGTCAAAGAGCTCAAGGAGAAGATCGCCCGCATGAAGCAGGAGAAGCAGGAGGCGCGGAAGGCCGATGACAAGGGCAGGGTCGAGGTGCTGAGGCGTCGGATGAACCGCCTGAAGAAGCAGACCAGGAAAGCGGCCCGGGCCTGAGTCGGGGCCGCCTGCTGGTGTGAGACAGAGCTGAGTGCGGTTGCAGGGGATGCCTAGGCCTTGAGAAGGGCCTATTTTTTTGCCGCCTTGCCGGAGAGAGTATGAGGCCCGGATCGCCGGAGTTGCAGTATCAGGGGGATGGGGGGGTTGTTGCAGTGATTCCTGCAGCGGGCTTTGGTCTGCGGATGGGCTCGCCGAGGCCCAAGCAGTTCCTGGAGTTGGCCGGACGCCCCATCTTGGCCATGACCTTGGATGCGTTTCAGTCGTGCCCTGCAGTGGGCCGGCTGGTCCTGGTGGTCCCGGGGCAGGCGGTGGACTACTGCCGCAGGCACATAGTGGACAGGTACGGGTTGAGCAAGGTGAGCCGGGTGGTTCCAGGAGGCGCAAGGAGACAGGACTCGGTACGCATGGGGGTGGAGGCCTGCCCTGAGCCCTGCAGGGTGATAGTGGTCCACGACGGGGTTCGCCCGCTTGTACGCCCCGAATTGATAGAGCGGGTGGCCTCAGCCGCTGCCGAACAACCGGCGGTGATCACCGCCCTCCCGGTCAGGGACACGGTAAAGGAGGTGGATGAAGAGGGCCGGCTGGTGGTCGGCACCCTGGAGCGCTCCCGGCTCAGGTTGGTTCAGACCCCTCAGGCCTTTGACGCCGGAGTCCTGAGAGAAGTCCATATGAGGGCGCATGAGCAGGCGTGGGAAGAGGCCTCGGACGACGCCCAGATGCTGGAGCGAGCGGGTTTCCCGGTTGCGGTGATGGAGGGGGACGAGGATAACATCAAGGTTACCACTCCGGGCGATTTGGCCCTGGCCCGGTTTCTGCTCGAAAATCGGCCCCCGGAGGTGATGAAACGGTGAGGCTTCGGATAGGGACGCGGGGGAGCCGCCTGGCAATGGCCCAGAGCGAGTGGGTGCGCAGCAGGATCCTCGAACAGGAACCGGACTCGGTTGTGGAGCTTGTCCCTATCAAGACCAAGGGGGACAAGATCCTGGACTCTCCGCTCAGCCTTGTGGGCGGAAAAGGGCTCTTCGTAAAGGAAATCGAAGAGGCGCTCCTCCAGGGCGCGGTGGACGCGGCGGTTCACAGCATGAAAGACATTCCGGCCGAGCTGCCTGAGGGCCTTTGCCTGGCTGTATTCCCCGAGAGAGAGGATCCCAGGGACGCACTGATTTCAGCCCCGGTATACAGGCGATTCGAAGAGCTCCCACGGGGGGCGAGGGTGGGAACGAGCAGCCTCAGGCGCTCGGCCCAGCTTTTGAGCGTACGGCCGGACTTGGGAATCCTTTCGCTCCGCGGAAACGTGGATACCCGCCTGGCCAAGCTGGACTCCGGTGAGGTGGATGCGGTGGTGCTGGCTGCCGCCGGTTTAAGGCGGCTGGGGCTGGAAAAGGCAATCACCCAGGCGCTTCCCATAGACCTCGTTCTGCCGGCCGTGGGCCAGGGCGCCCTGGGATTGGAGATACGCGAGGAGGACGCAGCGACCCGCAGGCTTCTTGATTTCATCAACCACCCGGAGACGGAGTTGAGGGTTCGTGCAGAGCGCGCCTTTCTCCATGAGCTACAAGGCGGCTGCCAGGTGCCCATAGCGGGTCACGCCGTGATCCAGGCCGGGGGGCTGAGCCTAAGGGGTTTGGTGGCCGAGCTGGACGGGAGCCGGGTGATTGCGGACCAGGTCACCGGGGACGAGCTCAGGCCGGAGGACCTGGGAAGGGAGTTGGCCGGGTTGATCCTTTCCTCAGGAGGGGGCGAGATACTGGAGCGCGTTTACAAGAGTTCGGGCTACGGAGGGCGGAGGGAATGAGAGGCCGGGACGGGGGAATGGTCTACCTGGTGGGGGCCGGGCCCGGAGATCCGGGACTGCTGACCCTGAGGGGCAGGGAGTGCATAGGAAGGGCCGATGCGGTTGTCTATGACTACCTGGCAGGGCCGGAGCTGCTGGATTACGCCCCCCGGGACGCGGAACTCATATATGTAGGCAAGAAGGCGGGCTCTCATTCACGAACGCAGAAAGAGATCAACGACCTCTTGGTGGACTTGGCGGGGAGGGGGCTCATTGTAGTGCGTCTCAAGGGCGGCGATCCGTTCGTTTTCGGCCGCGGCGGTGAGGAGGCCCGGGAGCTGGCCCGCCGGGGTATCCCCTTTGAGGTGGTCCCTGGGGTGACTTCCGCTGTGGCCGTGCCGGCCTACGCCGGCATCCCGATCACCCACAGGGACTTTACCGCCACTGCGGCGTTTGTGACCGGCCACGAGGACCCCTCCAAGGAGGGGTCGACCATAGCCTGGGACCGCCTGAGCACCGGGGCGGGCACACTGGTTTTTCTGATGGGGGTGGGGAATCTCCCCGGGATCG
>JBKHIW010000004.1:0-19129 GCA_046538465.1 Desulfobacteraceae bacterium
AGGAGGGATAGCGGCCGGGTATGGCGATTTGGACAGCCTCCATGAAGATCCCAAAGGCCAACGCCGACCCGAAGATCAGTGCCATGTATGCTGTGCGGCCTGCTGCGTGGGGGAAAGAGTGACGGAAAAGCAGTACGAACCCCATGAACATGGGGATGTGGAGTAGATTCTGGAGCGAAGGATCCAGGGTTGCCCAGAGGGGCGTTGATTCTTTCGTGGTCGTCATGGGGACTATGGAAGTCAACAGCATGGCTAAGGTGTAGGACGCAAAGGTCCACCTCTTGAAAACCAGTGACCGGCTGTTCCAGAAGCGTAGCACGTCAGAGGGATATATAACGCCGGAGGCGGCTCCCCAGGAATTGAGAGAGCGGCAAAGGGGTCTTCCGTATGACCCGCTCCGCAGTCTCTCTGCCCTTGGCGTGGGCGCCCGCGGCCTGAAGCTCCGGCTTCAACCGCTCTTGGCCCGAGGCCAGTCGCGTTTCATAACAGGCCCAATGAAGGGCATGCGGCTCGGCGCCCCACTGGGCCTTGAACCGGTAGGTGCCTTCCTCAGAGGTGGAGCGGCCGAAGTCAAAGCGGGCAAAGCCCTGGTTTGCCGCGTACTCGAGCAGGCTCCAGTAAAGGAGCATGTTGGGGTTCCAGCGGTTGAGGCGGCGAAGCGACGATGCCCAGGGGATGGAGACGGTCTGGGAGTGGCAGAGGATGATGCCGCCTGCGGCCGGCTCGCCGTCCGGCATGGTCACGATGGAGCAACGCGACCTGCTGTTGTACCCTTCGAGCACCTTGCGAAGCCATTTCTCGCTGTGAACCGGGGAGCCCAGGTCCCGCATGTTTTCCGCAAAGACCGGATAGAAAGCGTCCAGCAGCTCGACGCCGCCCAGTTTTGCTTGAAGGCCGTCCTTTGAGGGTTTTCGTACTTGGCTGCGCAGCTTTGACTTAAAGCCCGCCATCAGGGAGTCGGCATCGCCGGGCAGGTGGAGAAGCATTCGCACCTTTTCCGGATGCCTTGTCTCCTCAGGGTCCCGCCCAATCGGATTAACCGAGCGGACTTCGATTTTGGCGATACCGCGCTCCGAGGCATAGTGGACGGCCTCTTCGAGCAGCCTTTGCCTGATTGCTTCCGAGTCGGCAAGGATCCCTCCCGCATCGCAGTAGGGCAGAGAGACCAGAGCGCCCTTGCGAAGGGGCAGATGCACGTGAGCGAGAGGGAACACGCCGCAGATGCTTCCGTTCGCTTCGGCGAGGAAATAAGGGCACTCGAACCCATAGGCCCCTTCCACGGCCTCCTTCCAGGCAAAGAGTTGATAGGCCAGCCCCTGGGGGTGGCCCAGCACATAGGCGTCCCAGACTTGGCGGTCGTCAGGGGCGGCTAGCCGGATGGAGGGTGTGGGTGGGTTTGTTGGGTTCATTGGGTTTGATCAGCTCTACATAGGGTCTGAGTCCGGTGCCGGAATATCCGCCTCGGCCCTTTCCGAATAGAAGGTCTCGACTGAGGCGACAATGCTCTCAGCAGAGGCGTAAGCACGCTCCGCAGTCTCACGGCCATAGAATTGGTGCGGGAACCATCTTCCAGCCTCGGTATTTCTGACCCCGCTCATAAATGACCTTGCCCTCTTCGATTATCATTTCCGCGAACGGGTTGCCATCACACAGCATCTTATCGAACTCGGCCGGAGTGTACGCCGGCATATCCACGCCTCCCACTCCGGCCGGCAGCAAGCGCCCCAAAGCAACACAACGCTCTACAAAAGGGATTTCCGAATCCATGATAACAACAAGGGCAACGTCACTAGACCCGTCCGCTTCCTTCCTTGCCCATGACCCGAATAAGTAGATGCGCCGGGGGTTGGAGGCCGAAAGATGCTCTACGATCCGTCGGATGCGATTGGGTACTTGGAAGCTCATCGGGTTTGTTGGGTTTGTTGGGTTTGTTGGATGTATTGCTTTTAGCTTGCCGCTCGTGTGAGTGGGCGTGCATGCAGCACTTCCATACCGCCAATTGGCCGAATATCTTCTTTAGTCAATGTAAGCAGCGCTATAGTCTTTCCCTCGCCGGTTACAAATTCAAATTCAAAAGAATCGCCCCTTCGATAGGAATAAACTAGCGTCCCTATATCGCCATTTTTCAATGAATAGTTTTCAATGTCGTGAGTAAGGGCCACCGGATCTAGTTCTTCAAACATGTTTTTCCGCTGTTACACCCCCATGGCTTGATTGAAAAGACGCTTTCCGGGCTGTCGGGGGCGTTGGGTTGGTAGGCGGAGGGGGAATCGAACCACCCGGCCCTCCCCGTGTAATGGGGACGCTCTGCCACTGAGCTATCCGCCTGCGTGCCGGTTTTCAGTGATATAGTCCTTGCATGAGGTGAAGTTACAGTTTGAGAACGCGGAGATCAAGTGCTGAAGCCGGGTGCTTGTCTTGCCGAGGTTCGAGTAGTGGCGGAACCTTCGGGTGAAGGACGCCTCCTTGACACGAGGTTGGTCAGGGTCGATCTCCCATGGGTGCATGTACATGACGTAGGCGTTTTGGCCTTTGAGTATGAAGCGCATCCCCGAGCGGAAGACCCTCTCAGGGATCAGCCGGAAGTATGCGCCGCCTCCCCAGGGTATGACCCGGCCGCCGAGGTGCATGTTGCTTATGGGGAGCTCGTAGAGGCCCTTTACCGGCTGGGCAAGGGCCGGGGCTCGAGAGCGGTTTCCGTTGGGGGAAAGGGGCAGCCGGCCGTACCTTCCGTGGAGGGCGAAGGAGTTGTAGCTGGAGTCATAGAGGTAGCCTGCGTCCCGGATATATCCGAGGATCTCTTTGTCTATGGAAAAGCTGGGGGCGCGGTAGCCGTAGACGCGGCTTCCTATGATGTCTTCCAGGAGTGATTTGCTCTTATTGAGGTCTTTTATTAAAGCCTGGGCGTCCAGGGAGCTTAAGAGCTCGTGGTTGCAGCCGTGGGAGGCCACCTCATGGCCTCGGGCGTGGATCTCGCGGATGAGGGAGGGGAGGCGCTCGGCGATCCAGCCTAGGATGAAAAATGTAGCCCGTGGATTGAGGGTCGTGGAGTCAAAGAGATCCAGGAGGCGATGGGTGTTGCGCTCGACCCGCAGGTCGCGGGAGGACCAGGTGGAGAAGGGGATGCAGGGCTTGAAGTTTTCAACCTGGAACCAGTCCTCGACGTCGATTGTCAGCAGGATATTTGACGGAGCCGTAGTCAAGACGAACCGCCGCTGAAGAAGCGGTGGAGGGTGATACGGACCGCTTCGGTGATATGCTCGGCCAGGAGATCCAGGGTGGAGGGGTCCGAGAGGGAGCGGTGGTTGGTGGTAAGCTCGGTGCGGATCTCGGCCAGGCTGAGCCCCTTTCGCTTGAGGTGCTTCACCTCCTCGAGGAGGAGGAGGTGCTCGGAGGTGTAGCGGCGCTGGCCCCCCTTGGTGCGGAGGGGGACCAGGACGCCGTCCAGGGCCTTTTCCCAAAAGCGGAGGGTGTGCTTAGGGATGCGGGCCTTTTGGCTCACCTGGTGGATGGTGAGGTTTCGGTTCATGGTTTAAGTTAAGGGCAGGCTCCGCCCCTTTGGGTTACATGGAGAAAACCCAATGAAGATATTGATATGACTGATTTTCTTCTTCAATGCTTAGTGATCGGGGGCCTGGGGCCCCTGCTTCAACTCTGACGGAGTTGCAAAAAGCCCCTGAGCTGGTTATCTGCCCTAATAGTTTCAAGGGGTTACGAGGTTCCCAGCGGCGGTGGAGCGGGTTTTTGCGAGACCGTCAACTCTAACTTCGGGGTAAAGACAGCAATTATAGTGCCACCAGTATGTGGTGGAGGAGTAAAATTCAACCGTTTGGTGTTGCTGGAAATATTCTTGGGGACTTAGGTTAGATTTGGAGTTGATGGGTAATATGGTTCCATTTGATGGTATATTTTTACATACATTTTAAGCCGAGTATGAAACCAATGTAAAGCGCCTCGCACCCAAAGCTTATAGAACTTACCGGAGTTAAGGGCAGGCTCCGCCCCCTTGGGTTACATGGAAGGCCCAATGAATAGATTGATTGAGAGGGGTGTGAAAGCCATTTACAGTGCCCTTATCGGCAGTGGTGAATGAAACAATCAATGCTTTTTGCGCTCCAGGCGGGAGAGACCCAGGTAGGAGGCAAAGAGGAGGAGAAAGGCCACGACGAATATTATGAGGCCGGAGGCCTCGTGGAGGAAGCCCTCGGCCATGTGGGCGCCTATCCAGTGGGCGGCGGCGGCGGTGAGGGTCAGGCGGAATATGTTTACCGCTATGGCTATGGGAAAGGCCGAGAGGAAGAGGATCCATTTTGAGAAGGGTTTTAGGGGGACTATGTAGGCGAGCGCGCCGCTGAGAGCGAGGAGGGAGGTCAGGGAGCGGAGGCCCGAGCATGCGTCCACTACTTCGAGGGTGGTGTTGGCTAAGTGGAGCACGTTTCCCTCGCGGAGGACCGGGATGGCTAGGAGGGCGATCGCACCGGCTGCGAGCTTGGAGGCGAAGAGCTGCATGGGGAAGGCGATCTTATTCCAGAGGATGGCGGGGATGGGGATCATGAGGAGGAGATAGGCTATGGGGATAAGGAGCTGGTAGGTTATTTGTCTTCCGAAGAGGTAGAGTACCAGGCCGAGGATCGTTACTATTATGGAGAAGCGCTGGGTGAAGAGCTCGGCGCCGATGTTTCCCACTGTGTGAAGGGCGAGGCCTGTCAGGATCAGGGCCAGGCCCCAGGGGCTGGAGTCGGTGGGGGTGGAAGAGAGCGTTTTCTTCTTCTGCCAGACCATGTAGGCGGCGATGGGGGGGATCAGGAATCCGTGGGAGAAATTGGGGTCTATGGACCAGTCCTTTACCAGCTTGTAGATGGTGTGGTGAAAGACCAGGGAGAAGGAGGCGGCCAGGACAAGGAGGCTTAGGAAGTGGTTGCGTCTCATGAGGGAAGATATTCCTCCAGTATGGGGATTACGGTCTCGGCGAAATCCTTGAGGGTCTCAAGGGACTCTTGTTGGCCGGAGGGGCCCACAGGGGATATCAGGCGGACAAAGGAGCCGTCCGTCCTGTGCTTGAAGATGGAGTCCAGCACGAGGTAGATCTTCTGCCAATACTCTGAAGAGATGAAGCGGCCCCTTGATTGGAACCAGTAGAGGACGACCTGGCGGTCTTGGCCTTTCTCGAGGATCAGCTTTATGACCTTGATCGAGCCGGAGGAAAGGTCCAGGGGCTCGTGAGAGACGTGTATGATATTCCAGCCGCCGCCCGGCATGCAGTTCTTGGGGGAGTGGATCAGGTCCCCCTCGCTCTGGGTACGGTAGAACCCGACGTAGAGCTGGACCGGGATTCCTTGGGAGTTGTAATAGGTGGCGAGGATGGAGTCGTCAACGCCGAGCACCTCATAGACCTTGGGGTCAAAGCGCTCCTCTTGGCCGGTCCAGGAGTCTATACGGAGAGGGAAGTCTGAGAGGGGCTTGGACGGGGGAACCTCCTCGGCGTGGCTCAGGTATTGGAGCAGGCCTGCCGAGAGCAGCAGGAGGCCGGATGCTATTAGGGTCTGTTTGAGGCGCATGCTTTTCTCCTATCTCGATCCGCGGCCGAGGAGCACTATCTTGGCCGTATGAAAGACGACTACGAGGTCCAGGAGCAGGGACATGTTTTTTATGTAGTAGAGGTCGTATTTGAGTTTTTCCAGGGCGTCTTCGTCCGATGCCCCGTAGGGGTACATGATCTGGGCCCAGCCGGTGATCCCGGGCTTTACCGAGAAACGCTCTGCGTAATATGGAATTTTTTGCTTGAGCTTTTCAACGAAAAAGGCGCGCTCGGGCCGGGGCCCCACAAAGCTCATGTCGCCTTTGAGTACGTTCCAGAGCTGGGGGAGCTCGTCAATCCTGAGCTTTCGGATTATGCGGCCCACGCGGGTTATGCGGGGGTCGTCCTCGGTGGCCCAGACCGGTCCGCTCTCCTCCTCTGCGTCCTGGCGCATGGA
Source organism: Desulfobacteraceae bacterium (assembly GCA_046538465.1). Taxonomy (GTDB): domain Bacteria; phylum Desulfobacterota; class DSM-4660; order Desulfatiglandales; family HGW-15; genus CAZYJR01. Next base: position 5,976 of record JBKHIW010000004.1, read on the forward strand.
GCGGAACTTGTGGAGCATGAAGGGCTTCTCGTCCTGGCCCACCCTTTCCTGGGAGAATACAACCGGGCCCTTGGAGTCGAGCTTGATGGCGAGGGCTGCGAGCAGCATGAGGGGAGAGGTTACGATCAGCATCACGGAGGAGAGGAAAAGGCCCGAGGTGCGCTTGAGGAAGCGGGAGAACGGGGGCTTCCTGAAGCCGTCCGAGAAAATGAGCCAGCTCGGGTTTATCTTTTCCACCAGGAGCTTCCCGCTTATGCGCTCGTAGAAGCTCTCCCCGTCTATGATATTAAAGCCCCTGATCTTGCAGCTCAAGAGCTCGCGGTAGGGCATCCTGCCTCGACGCTCGTCCAGGGCCACGATGATGTTTGTCGCCTCCTCTGCCTCGGCCAGGTCGCATAGGTCGTCAAAGCCCTTTCTAAAGGGCGCCGCCGGGTGGTCGATGGAGGGCGTCTCGTCCGGGTGGCCTAGAATGGTCCGGATGTCGAAGCTCAGGTCCCTTCGGAGGCCGACCTCGGCCAGGATGTCCCTGGCGAGCTCCCCGGATCCCACCAGGAGGGCCTTTTGGGTAAAGAGGCGGCGGCTTATGACGATGTTGTAAAGGATTCGCCAGGAGACCAGGAAGCAGATCAGGAAGAGGAGGCTCAGGAAAAAGACCCATCTGCCTATGATGGCGTCCGGGAATATGAAGTATATGGCGGCCAAGGTGATGGAGGTCATGCCGATCGCCTGCATCAGGCGGGTGCCGAGATCCAGGGTGCTCTCGGGGATGCGGATGGAGTAAAGGTCGTTGAAATAGAGGCTGAACTGGGTCACCAGGGCGACCAGGAGGATCCTGGGCCACAGGACCTCGAGGAGGGAGAGGGGGTCGGCCTCGGGCATGAAGAAGAAGTAGGAGGCAAGGTAGACGGCCGTGAATATGAGGAGGCCCTCGCCTAGGACAAAGGCTGTCTCTCTTAATGAGACGTACCGGCGGAAGATCTGCATGGGGCTTACCTGTAATAGTAGCCGGCGTAATACTTCTTGTAGGCCTTGACCGCCTCGCTGTGGCCGTTGAAGACCACGCCCAGGAGCTTTTCCTTGTCGATCCCCTGGACGGCCCTCTGGATTGCTTCGCGGGGCGATCTCTCGGCCCTCACCACGAGGAGCACCCCGTCCACGTGGCTGGCCAGGACCTGGGTCTCGGAGGTGAACTGCATGGGAGTGCCGTCCAGGATGATGAAGCGGTCCTCGTACCTGGAGCGCACCTCCTCGATAAAGTCCTCCATTCCCCTGGAGGAGAGGAGCTCGGCCGCATTCCCGGGAGGGATGCCCGCGGGGAGGAAGGAGAGCTTGGGAACGGAGGTCTTTACCAAGAGATCGGGGATCCTGCGCTCGCCGGAGAGAAGCTCGGCCAGGCCCTCGCTTCTTGGATATCCCATCATCTCGCAGAGCTGGGGCCTGCGGAGGTCGCAGTCAACGAGGAGCACGTGCTCGTCTATTCCCAGGGCTATGCTGAAGGCGAGATTGGAGGATACGAAGGTCTTGCCCTCTCCCGGGAATGTGCTGGTGACCAGGATGGTGCGGGGGGGAGGCTTTGACTTTCCGCCGAGGAGTATCCTGGCTCTCAGGACCTTGAAGTTTTCAGCATCGACCGAGTCGGGCGCCGAGAGCACCACCAGCTTGGGGCTGTAGCGGCCCTCCCTTGCCACCTCCCTGATGCGGGCGGCCTCCGGGTCCTCCACCTTTTCGCGGCTTCGGGGGAGCGGCTCGAGCTTTTCCAGCTCCAGGGACTTTTCCTTTTTGTGTTTCTCCAGTGCGTCTGCGATCTTTCCCATAAACCTTCCTTGTGGGCCCTAGGCCCCGATAAAGGGCAGGAGCTCCTTTGCGAAATTAAGGGTCTTTTCAAGGCCCTTGGCAGCCGCCACGATAGCGAATGCACAGGCGAAAAAGCCGACTGCCAGGCCGGCGGCCTTGAGCCGTGATTTGAGCTTCATGATCCTCTGCTCCCGGGCGGTGAGCCTGAACGGCAGGCTGACCAGGACCGGGATCCCGAGGAGCTCCGTCACCTCGCCGGGATCCTTGAAGGAGGTATCCATCGTCTCCTTGAGATAGGCAAGGCCGGCGCCGAGACCGAGGCCCAGGACCAGGGTGAGCATGAGGATCTTGCGCAGATCCGGCGCCACCGGGATCTCGGGCCGCTTTGCCGAGTCCAGGATCCGGAACTGCTCGCCCTTTTGCTTCTTCTCCATGCTGACCGCGATCTCGGCCTCGAGCTTTCGGTTCAGGAGCGAGTCGTAGAGGCTCTTGAGGTTCTCATAGTCCCGCTGGAGAGAGTAGAGCTCCTGCTCGCGCTGAGGGGCCTCCTCCACCCTTCTTTCATATACCTGCAGCCGCTCCTCGGTCTTGGCTATCTCCTCCCTTATCCTCTCTATCTCGTAATCGACCTGATTGAGCTGGGGCTTTAGGGTTTCCTCGGCCGAGGGCATCATGGGCATCTCGTCCATGCCGCCTTCGGGCTCCAGATCGGCTTCCGCCTGGGGCTCCGAGAGGAAGTCCTCCTCGACGGGCTCGGCCTCCTTTTCCTTGAGCTTTTCGATCATCCGCTTCACCCGGCGGACGTCGGGGTGGTTGTCCGTATACCGGTTCCTGAGAGAGGCCAGGGTCTCCTCCAGCTCGGCAAGCTCGCCCGAGCCGCCCGTTTCCTCGGGCTCCTCCAGCTCGAACAGGTTCTGGGACATGCTCATCTGGGCCATCTGCTCGGCCATGCGCCTTTGGCTTGCCATCTGCTCCTGGATGATAAGCTTTCGGTTTTGGGCGTCCCTCAGGCTGGCGTTCAACTGCTCCAGCTTGGACTGCATGCGGGCCAGCATGCTGAGATTCGTCTCGAGCTGGTCGGGCATTCCGCCCATGTGCTTCTGGCGGTACTCCTTGATGGCCTCTTCCTTGACCTCCAGCCTTCTCCTTACGTTTTCCAGCTCGTCCGCTAGGAAGCTGGAGGTCCCCAGGGCCTGGGATTCTCTTATCTTGAGGTTCTCGGAGATGAAGTTTGAGGCAAGGGCGTTGGTGACGTCCTTGGCCTTTTCCGGGTCCACGTGCTTGAAGTAGATGGCGAACGTATTGCCGCCGCCCCTGCCCCCCACGTCTATGCGGATGTTTTTGCGGCAGCGCTCCACCTTGCTCTCGAGCAGCATGTCAGAGCCCGCATAAAGGCCGTGGTCCGAGATGACCGACTCGATGTTGGTGCGGCTGGTCACTTGCTGGGTGATGGTGCGGAGCCTCTCCTCCACTCCCCGCTGCACGATGGGCCTTACAAAGCTTTGGGGGACCTCCTGGGGCTGGACCAGGATCAGGGTCTGGGCCTCGTATACCGGCTCTATGGTGAGGGCGTAGCCGAGGCCTATCAGCAACACCACCATGAAGGGGACCAGGATCCAGTAGATCCGCCTCTTGGCCATCTCCACGTATTTGAGTATGTCGAACTTATGCATTCAGTCACCTCTGCAATGTCTCTTTACCAGCGGAAGAGCCTGCTCCCGCTGATGGAGAGCATCACCCGGTTGTCTTTGTAGTCTTCGGTGGGGATGTCGTGGTCCCTCTCGGTGTGGGTGTAGGTAAGGGAGAGGGAGAACCACCTCATGAAGGACCAGTTCAGGCCGCAGTCGGCGCGCCAGGTATCCCAGGAGCGGTCCCCGGGCTCCTTTTGGGTGTCGTGCCTGTAGGAGGCCCCTGCCGTGGCGGTCAACCTCTCCCTGAGCGCATAGCTGAGATCGCCGTTAACGCCCCAGTACTTGCTGAAACCCGTGCGCTCGGCCTCCTGGTAGGCCTCGTCCCATCCTCCCCTGGCGCTGAAGGAAACCGACCCTCTCTCGATCCGCCGGGTGATGGATCCGCTGAACGAGGGGCCGCTCGAATCCTGCCCTCTGTCACGGTCCTGGAAGAAGTAGCCCACGGTGAGGGATCCCGAGGTGAACTCTGAAAAGGCATGGCTCAAGGTGGCCGAGGGCTCGTGCACCACATAGTCGCTGGTCTCGCCGTCAAAGTCGCGGGTGGTAAAGCTGTAGCCCACCCTCAAGGAGGTGTGCTCGGTGAACCTGCGGGTGTAGCCGCCGCCCATGGAGTGGCCGGTGTAGTCGTCCCCGGGCAGCCTGCCTGGCTCATCGCTTTCAAAATCCGCCTTGGTATAGGTGTAGCTGAGGTCCATTCCGTTTTGAATATCGAACCAGTGGGTCAAATTCGCAAAGGGAGTGTGGACGGTGGAGTCGTCCACCGAGGGGTCCTTGTTGTCCAGCCAGGAATGGCCGTAACCCGCGGTGACGGTGTTGCTGGGGCCGTACCGATAGGTAAAGCCGCCCCTTGCATTGTTTCTGTAGTAGGGCTCCCTGGTCCGCCGCACCCCCTCCACCTCATCTACCATCTCCAGCTCAGAGAGCGGGTCTTCGGAGCGAAGGAAGGTGTCTGTAAAGGAAAAATCCAGGTGTTCGGAAAGAGCACGGTTGAACTCGAGCGAGGCGCTATGCCTGACCGTGTTGTTCTCGCTTCTCTTGTGGTACCGGACAAAGGTCGGCGCATACTTGAAAGCGAGGTTCCCCCGCTCCGAGACCATGTCCAGGTTGACCGAGGGCGTGGCCTTGGTCATATAGTCGGACTGCTCGTTTTCCGCGTCCAGGTATATATTGTCGTCATACTCCTCGCTCACGCTGATCGACGGGGTTACCTCGTACCTTACCTCTGAGTGAGCGGCCCCGGCCCCGGCAAGCACGTACGCCAAGCAGGCCGAGAACACCGAAATCCATGCCGCCGTCTTTTTCATGCCTTTCCCGCTCCTTTCCCGGCCCGGGGCCGTCTTATGGTACAACGATGGTGTCATAGGGCTCGAGCAGGATGTTCTGCTCGGGGTTCTTGCCGGAGATAAAATCCTTGTAGTTGAATTTTATCTGTTTCTCATCGCTTCCTTTGCGCCTTATTATGAGGATCTGCTCCTCGTCAGCCCATTCGGCAAAGCCCCCGGCGGTGGAAAGGGCCTGGAGCACGGTCATGTCCGGGGCCAGGGGATAGGGGCCGGGGCTGTTCACCTTGCCTATGGTGTAGATCCGCCGGCTACGCGTATCCCTTACGACCACAGTGACCTCAGGGGCCTCCACGTACTCGGAAAGCTTCTCCGTCATTACGTCCCGAAGCTCCCCCACCGTGCGGCCGGCAGCCATGACCTCGCCCACCAGGGGAAAGGTGATGCGTCCGTCCGGGAGAACGGTGACATCCATGGTGAGATCGGACTCCTTCCAGACAAAGATGCTCAGGACATCGTCCGGGCCTATATGATAATAATCTCCCTGGGAGGGAATTTTCTGCTGCCCCAGCGCCGGGGAGGCCGTTTGCAGGGCCAGGACGAAGAAAAGCGCCAATATTCCGGCGCATCCGATGGTGAATCTAGCGGATCTTTTCATACCTACTCCTCTTCCATGCCCAAGTGGGCGAGCTTGTTGTATAAAGTCTTATAGCTGATGCCCAGCATCCTTGCGGCCTGCCGCTTGTTACCGCCCGTTGTCCTGAGGGCGTAGGCTATCGCCCTGGTTTCAATAGCCGTCTCGGCCTTTGCCTTGAGCTCCTTCATCGCGATCCGGCCGCCTTCAGCGTGGGCGGTCAACGGATCAGGCACACCGGGGAGCGGTTCAGGCGCCGCCTCTCCCAACATCTCCCTTCTCACCTCTTCCGGCGACTCCCCCACCATCAGCCTCAGCACCATGTTGGCGAGCTCGCGCACGTTCCCGGGCCAGTCATGGCCCTGAAAAAGCCCCTCCAGGGCCGGGCTCAGGCGGAACTCCCGGTCCAGCCCCAGGCCCTCCCTGTACCGGGCCGCCAAATGCTCCACCAGCAGGGGTATATCCTCCTTGCGCTCCCGCAGAGGCGGGATCTCCACCTTGATCACGTTCAGCCTGTAGTAAAGGTCCTCTCGAAACCCTCCGGTCTTGATCTCCTTTTCCAGCTCCCGGTTGGTGGAGGCGATCACCCAGGCGTCCACCTTGACCTCAGCGGTGCCGCCCAGGCGATGAAAGCTCGAGCTCTGGAGGACCTCGAGCATCTTGGACTGGAGCGGATGAGGCATATCCCCTATCTCGTCAAGGAACATCACCCCGCCGGATGCCAGCTCGAACTTTCCCGGCTTCCGGCGCTCGGCCCCGGTGAAGGCGCCCTTTTCATAACCGAAGAGCTCGCTTTCCAAAAGCGTGGCGGGCAGTGCGCCGCAGTTCACCTTGACAAAGCGCTTATTCCGCCTGGAGGATCGGTTATGCAAAAACCGTGCAAGCACCTCTTTGCCTGTTCCGGTCTCCCCGGTTATCAGGACGTTAAACCCCGTATCCGCAACCATTTCCACCAGGTTTCGGATCTTCTCTATAGCGGGGTGCTCTCCGACAAAGGCGTGTACCATAGTGTGGTAATCTTTTTCACGCATATAAGATTGACGGTCTCACAACCACCCACCCCCGGCAGCAGGGGGGCGGGGGGCGCGGATCACCAAAACGACCAGCTCCCCGTGGTAAGCACATAGACGCCGAGGAGCAGATTGGTGACTGCATGCGCCAGGATCGGGTCAAAGAGATTCTTGGTGCGGTAGAGGAGCGCCGCATAGATCATTCCAGCCAATATCCCTGAAAGCCACTCATGGTGCTCCAAACCGAATAGTATGGATACCAGGATAAAAGAATACCAGGAAAATTTTCCCAGAGGAACCGAGCGGAAGTCAGAGGCGATCAAGAACCTGAGGGCGAATGAGCGCCAAAAAAGCTCCTCCATTACAGGTACCACCAGGGCGGCCCCTCCCAGGCGGAAGGCGATCAGGGGATACACCCACCCGCCTGAGGCCTGCTCGTACGGGTTGAAGTGGGAGGAGCCGATGTAGCCGTAAGCACCGTCAAGGAGGATCCACAGGCCGAATACCAGGATCCCCGCGAGCACCGCCTCAATGTTGAATGCAGGCCTTATCTCCTCGAGATAGGCCCGGCGGTACCAGACAAGGGCGGCCGCGGTCAGTACGGTCTTCAGAGGATAATTGAACCACGGGGGGATGCCCGCGAAAGGTCCACCCACGGTCAGGGCCGCGAACACGGCGAAAGGGACTACATAAGGTGCGGCCTCGCGCAAGCGGGTCCTGGTTGACTCATCCATTGAGATCGCCTTTTTTTGATTTGAGAGTGGACGGTCTCGCAAAAAGCCGCTCCACCGCCGCTGGGGGCGTTGTAACCCCTTGAGACTACGAGGGCGGATAACCAAGTCAGGGGCTTCTTGCAACTCCCTCAGAATTCTTTGGTCTACAGGTCTCCGTAGGGATCAGGAGGCATCGTTCCTGCCGGCTATTACTTCTCCTATCTTTCGGGAGAGCTCGTCCAGGTTGAAGGGCTTCTGGAGGAAGCCGTCACAGCCGGCCTCCAGGACCTCTGTCGCCCTTCCCTCCAGGCCGTGGCCGCTGGCCAATAAGGCCTTGACTTCGGGGTCTATTTCCCTCAGCGCCTCATAGATCTTGCCCCCGTCCATGTCCGGCATGACCAGGTCCAGTATGACCAGGTCCACCTCATGCCCTCTCTCACCATAAACCGCCAAGGCCTCGGGCCCGCTGGACGCGGTGATCACGTTATAGCCGAGCCTCTTGAGAAGATCAGTGCCCACATCCAAAATCATGGCCTCGTCATCGACCAGGAGCACCGTGCCTGAGCCCTTGATCAGCTCTTTTGCTTTGGCTTTTTCCTCGGTCGGCACTTCCGCGCCTGAGGCCGGCAGATACACCTTGAAGGTGGTTCCCTGTCCGAGCCTGCTTTTGACCCGGATGGTCCCTCCGTGCTTCTTTACTATCCCGAAGGCCGAGGCAAGCCCCAGGCCGGTTCCCTTTCCCACCTCCTTGGTGGTGAAGAACGGCTCGAAGATCCTGGACTGGATGGATTCGTCTATGCCCATGCCAGTATCCCGGATTGATATCACCACATAGTCCCCGGGGGAGAGCTCCCTTGACAAGGGAGATTCCGGGATCACACTCAGGTGGCTGGTGGTGAGAAAGATCTCCCCTCCCTGGGGCATGGCCTGCCAGGCGTTTACGTAAAAATTGACCAAGACCTGCTCCAACTGGCGCTCATCCGCCTCCACGGACCAGAGGTCTTCGCGGAGGTCCCGGATGATGCGGATATCCTTGCGGGTGCGGCCGAACATCTCCGCGGTCCTTTCCACCAGGCTGTTCATATCAATGGGCCTCACCTCGTATTTGCCGCCGCGGGCGAAACCGAGGAGCTGCCTGGTGAGATCCGAGCCGCTCTGTACATATTCGATGATGTTCTCGAGCCGCCTGTAGTCCGAATCGGCCGGGTCCTTGTCCAGGAGCATGAGAGATGCGTTTCCCTGGATTCCCATCAGGATGTTGTTGAAGTTGTGGGCGATCCCGCCTGCCAGGGTACCGAGCGCCTCCATGCGCTCCACATGCTGGAGTTGGGCCTCCAGCCGCTTCCTCCGGCTTATGTCCCGCACCACGCCGTGGGTGCCCAAAAAGACGCAAGCGCCGTTGCCCCCGCGCCGCTCATACATGCCTGTGGATTTCAGCTCCACTGTAAGGTGATCGCCCCAGGACTCGGAAGCCTTACCCTGCTTGGCCTTGAGCCGGAGCTCCACTCCGGAAGCGGCCCTCTCCCCGGTGCGCCTCTCCTGAAAGAACCACCTGCAGCTCTCGAGGTCCTCTTCAACCACTATGTTGCTGAAGTGTCTGCCTACAAGCTCCTCGGGCTTATAGCCCAGGAGGTGCTCCACCGCGTCGCTTACAAAGGTGAAGTTGCCGTCGCGGTCCAGCATGTAGATTATGTCCGGGGAGTGCTTGACCAGATACTCGTAGCGCTCCTCAGAGACAGCGAGCTTTCCGTTCATGGCGATATTTTCTTCCCGGAGCTGCTTCTGGGAAAGGGCGTTTTGCAGGGTGTTTACCAGCTGAGCAAACTCAAAGGGCTTTTTCAAATAGTCAAAGGCCCCCTGGCGCAAGGCCTGGAGGGCCGAGTCCAGGGAGGCGTTCCCGGTGATCATGATCACGTAGATCTCGGGAAAGCGCTCCTTTAGATATTCCATCAGCTGGTGCCCGCTCATATCCGGGAGCATTATATCCAGGATGGCGGCGTCAAAGGCCTCCTTGGACATCCATCCCATGGCCTCGGAGCCCGAGTTGGCCGTGCGGATGTCATAGTCGTTCTTGGAGAGCAGCATGCTCAGGCTCTGGCACATCCGAGGCTCATCATCCACTATCAGTACCCTCGGTGATCCCTGCATCAGCGCCTCCTTGGGCTAACCCCCGCCCTGCTCGTCCTTGGAGAGGGGCAAAAGAATTCTGAAGGTGGTCCCGCCCTGCTGGTTTTCCTCGCAGGAGACGCGGCCTCCCATGGACTCCACCAGGCTGTATACTATGGAAAGACCGAGGCCGGAGTGGCCCCCGCCCTTGGTGCCCACAAAGGGTTCAAACAGCCTGGAGCGGATCTCCTCGGGAATGCCCGGGCCGTTGTCCGAGACCTCGATCTCGGCATAAGATGGAGCGCCCGAAGGCTCGGCATCCTGTCCCCAACCGCGGGTCCGGATGGTGACGGCCCCGCCTGTTCTCATGGCCTCGGTGGCGTTGCGGATGAGGTTTATGAGGACCTGCTTCAGGTCGCTCTTGCCAACCGGGGCCGGGGGGAGAGAGGAGTCGAGGTCCGTGTGCAGCTCTACGCCGGATCTTTCCGCCAGGGCATCTCCCATGATCCTGGCAAGGTCTGAGACCACCTCGTTTATGTCCACACCGCCGCCTTCTCCCGACTGCGCGGCGGGCCGCTCCTCGGTGGAGAGTCCGGATAGCTTGTCCAGGATGCTGGAGACTCGGTCTATCTCTTCGTTTATGATGCGTATTTCATCCTGCACAGCCTCTCCGTCGTCCTCGAGCTTCATGGAGAGGACCTGGAGATAGTTCTTGATGATGCTCAAGGGGCTGTTGACCTCGTGGCATACCTTGCGGGCCAGGGTGTAAGCGGCGTTCAGGCGCTCGGACTGGATCTCCTCGTAGCGGCGGCGCCTGAGATCCTCGGCCTGAAGGGCGAGGCTTGCGTTCTGGGCGACCATCTTGAGTACGTTCTTGCGGGCCAGGACCGCACTCCGCTCGTGGGCGGTCATGCCCAGGACCAAGACCCCCACCGGCTCGCCCGAGGCCCGCATGGGAACGCAGAGCAAACCGTCCGCATCCAGGTAGCGGGCGATCTGCTCGTCCAGGATGGAGCGGTCCTCAGGGAAGGCGTCCTCGAGCTCGAACGAATCCTTGACCCTTCCCTCCTGAACAGCTGCAACCAGTATGCTCCCGGAATGCGGATAAGGAAGGCGGATGGAGGCCGGGGGAAACACACCTTCGGTCCTGCCGGGCGGAAGATCGCAGGAAAGTGCGCTCCGGTCCTTGTCCAGGAGGAAAAAGAGGCCTCGGTCGCTGTCAAGGAGTATCTGGATTCCCTGATTGAGGGACCGGAGCATGGAGTCTCGGTCCCGGGCCGAGACGAGATTTTCCAGCGTGCCCTGGATCAGGGAGATATCCCTTACCTCCCGGAGCAGGGCCTTTCGCTCCTCACGGGAGGGCTCCTCCTCCCGCCGTGCCGGCGGGCGGCTCCAGGGCTCCGCTTCCGACGCCTCTTCGGCCTTATGCACCGGTTCATCCACATCGATCTGGAGTGCCCGGGCCGCGTCATGGAATTCGCGATCCACACGGGCGATCAGCTTGACCAGCTCGTCTTGGGAGAGATCCAGCACCCGGAAAACCTTTCTGAGGCCGGAGGCGACGCCGCCCTCCTCCTCTCCCCTCGCGATCGAGTCCGAGTCCATACGGGAGAGCAGGTTGGCCGCGTAAACGATCCCTACCAGGGGCAGGGAGTCCCTTACCCGGGCCGGGGGCTCGTGGTGGTAGAAAACAGCATCCGCCATAAAGGACGGGAGATTCCAGCGCCTGAGGAGCCATGCTCCCACCTCGGGGTGGGTCGCGCCCAGGCGCACTTCCGCTGCCAGAAAGGCCTCGTCCCGGGCCACACCCTCTTCCATCAGGGAGGCATAGGTCTTGCCGAAGTGGACCCAAAGGACCAGTTTGCCTATGTCATGAAACAACCCGCAAAGAAACGCCTCCTCGGTCCTGGGGTAATCAAGGAGCTCGGCCAGGCCCCTGGACAGGAGCGCCGATCGCAGGGAATGGCCCCAAAACTCCTTGAGATCGAACATGGCGTCCTGGGCCGGCCTGCTCCTGAAGACCTGGGACACGGATGCGCAAAGGGCGAGGTTCCTCACGGTCCCCATGCCCAGGAGCGCGACCGCCTGCTGCATGTTCTCCACCCGGTATGAGAGGCCGTACTGAGCGGAATTGACCAGACGTAGTATGCGGCTGCCGAGAGCCGGGTCGTTTTCCACTATGGAGGCGGCGTCCTTCAAACTGGTGGACTCGTCATTGCAGACGTTTATGAGCTTAAGCAGTATTCCAGGCAAGGTGGGTAGCTGGTTGAGGAAGGCTATTTTCCTAAATATAGGCTTTTCATATTCCATTGGGCGGGACTCCATAGAAGAGCTCCTGAAACAGGTGTTTGACACATACAACAGGTGCAGTCAATGGGCAAGCGAAAATCCGCTCCGGCACGAGCCCGATCATGACGGCTCTCCCTCCTATTCCCTATCGGATATTCGTCCGCACCCCTTAAGTCCGAAATGGGGGGCTTCCGCGCCCACAAAGGCCGCAAAGCCTCCCCACGCGGCTGCTCGAACCATTATCCTCCCTCCACCTCAAAACGCAACCGCGCCTTCGGCCTGCTCACATATCCCGGCCGATAAAACCCGGTGAATATACACACTACGCCCTCCCCAGTAAACAAAGAATCCGGCCCGCCTCTATTATTCCCCGTCCGAAAGAGCCCGGCAAACCCACTCGATCTTTTCCACAGGCTATAAGAGCACTGTGATGACGCACCCGTACCGAGTACCGGGCCAAATTTCCGCACCCTTCGAGGTTTGCAGGCGTGAATCAAGGCAATGGCATGCTCGCCGCACACTGGGAGGGCTGGGTCCACGAGACCTTGCCGGCCCTCGGGGGCATGACCCGCCCTGGAGGCCGTGAAGACCCTGGACGGCCTTGAGGCCGTGGAGTCCCTGCTCCTGGGGATGGAACGGGGCGTCGGGCAGGATCCCCTGACGACCGAGGCAAACCGAAAGGGAGCGCGCAGGGCAAGGGAGCTCCTGGGACTGTAACCGCGACGACCCCTTTACCTGCGCTACCAGAGCCGCTTCAAACCGAGCCCGGCATACAGGTCCATGCTTCCGTCCTTTGAGACCAGGATGAGATCCCGCTGGAGGGCTTGCCAAACAAGCAAGCGGTCAAAGGGGTCCTTGTGTTTCCCTCGTGGCAGTCTATGAAAGGAGGAGGCCTCATCGGGGCTCATCTCCAGAATGGCCAGATTAGCTTGCTCGGCTGCGGCCGGCAGGTCTTCCGGGCCCACTCCGGCAAGCTCGATCTTGCCCAGGCCGTACTTCAGAGAAATTTCCCAGAAAGTGACTACGCTCACACTGACCTCCGACCCGGGCTTTTCAACGGCCCGGGCGGCTTTCTTGCTCAGGTTTTCAGGAGCGAACAAAGTCCAAAGGAAGGCGTGTGTGTCGAGCAGCAGGCTCATGACTCCAATAACTCACGGTCGCTCATCTTGAAGTCATCATGAATCACGCACTTTCCGCGGTGCTTGAGGACGCCGAGCCGCCTGGGCCGGCTGTGTTGAAACTTACTGTAAGGGATTAGCACAGCGACCTTCTCACGCCTCTTCCCGTAGCTTATCACGACTTCCTTACCATTCCTCAGTTCAGCGAGTACGGAGGAGAATCGCGCCTTGAGCTCTGCAACAGTCATAGTTTCCATGGCCAATCCTCTCTATTCAACCATTTGACAAGGGGGACAATAGCTGGTTCTTGACAACTTGTCAAGGAAACCCGGGGTCGGGGCCGGACCTCCTGGTGGTGAGAAAGCAATTCGCGGGCGACTACCCCAACACCACCAAGACCTTTGTAAGGGGATATTTCAAGGCGCTCGATCTCCTCGAGGAAAAGCCCGAGGAGTGCGCCAAGGTGCTTGTTCAAAGGACATATGGAACACGGTCCAGGACAACTGCGGACATTTTATG
>JBKHIW010000226.1:0-4226 GCA_046538465.1 Desulfobacteraceae bacterium
ACGATGAAACCAACGGGCACCACGAACAAGGTCCAGAAGAGGACTTCGCCTCATTGCTCGAAGAATATTCCGACGGGAACGAGACCGAACTGAGAGTAGGCGACCGCATAAGGGGTAAAATAATATCAATCGGCAGAGACGCGGTCTTTGTGGATACCGGACTCAAGACCGACGGAGTGGTGGACCTGGAAGAGCTGGCTGGAGAGGACGGCGAGGTCGGCCTCAGCCCGGGAGACGTATTGGATCTTTATGTCGTGGCTGTAACTCCTGAGGAGATAAGGCTTTCAAAGGCCCTTTCGGGCGCCGGCGATATTTCTCTGCTCAGGGAGGCATTCCGCAGCGGGGTGCCTATCGAAGGAAGGGTGGTCAGCCCCTGCAAGGGCGGCTTTCAAGTCCAGGTCATGAAGCGGCGGGCCTTTTGCCCTATCAGTCAAATGGACGTGAGATACGTAAATAAGCCTGAAGAATATGTCGGGCTGACGACCCCGTTTCTGATCACCCGCTTTGAAGAGAACGGCCGCAACATAGTCCTTTCCAGACGCAGACTGCTGGAGGACCAGTATGCCAAGGAACGAGAAGATTTCATGTCCGGGCTGGCCCCTGAAACCGAGGTGGAGGGGACGGTAACCAGGCTCATGCCTTTCGGGGCCTTTGTAGAACTGGTGCCCGGCCTGGAGGGCCTGGTGCACATCTCGGAGATGAGCTGGTCGAGGGTAGACAAGCCTGAGCAGGTAGTCCAGACCGGGGACAAGGTCCGGGTCAGGGTATTGGGCGTGGAGGCCGGTGACAGGGCCGACCGGCCCCGCATATCCCTTTCCCTCAAGCAAATGGAGACAGATCCCTGGGAGAGGGTGCATGAGATCTGCAGCGAGGGCGACCTGCTTCAGGGAAGGGTTACCCGGTGCGCCGACTTCGGGGCCTTTGTGGAGCTCGGCCCGGGCCTGGAAGGGCTGGTGCACGTTAGCGAAATGAGCCATACCAGGCGGGTTGCTCGACCGGAAGAGGTGGCGGCCCCAGGTGACTTGGTCTCGGTAGTGGTCAAGGAAATCGATTCAGAGCGGCGAAGGATTTCATTGAGCATCAAGGATGCTACCGGCGACCCGTGGGCGGATGTTGAGGACAGCATCAAGCCCGGACAGACCGTAGATGGTACAATTGAAAAAGAGGAGCGCTACGGCTATTTCATTAATCTAGCACCCGGCATCACCGGCCTTCTCCACAAAAGTCGACTGGAGGAGGCCACGGGCCCTGAGGGCCTGGAGAATCTCAAGCCGGGGCAACGGATCAGCGTCCTGGTCGAGTCAGTGGACCCCGAAGCAAAGCGCATAGCCCTCGCCCCCAAGGCCGCCTCCGACCAGGGAAACTGGAAGGAGGCCTTGGGTGAAGAAGAACAACAGATGGGCGCTCTGGGAGAGAAGCTCAGGAAGGCCATGGACGAGCAGGATCAGGAGGACTGAAGCCGGCCGGCTCACACTGCGCCAAAGTGGAGAAATAGAGTCACCAAGCCGAGGTAGATCAAAAGGCCGAGGATATCGTTGGAGGTGGTTACAAACGGCCCTGTGGCAAGAGCCGGGTCAATGTGCAGCCGCTTCAAGGCCAAAGGAACAGCCGCCCCTACCAGGGTGGAGTTAAAGATAATCAACACCAAGGAGAGCGCCACCACCGCCCCCAGGGTGTAGTCTGAAAGCCAGGCCCCCACAATAGCCCCGAGTAGTATGCCGCATATGATCCCGTTGAGCAAGGCCACTCTCATCTCCAGGCAAAGGCGTTTGCCTATGTTGACCATGCTTATATCGCCGGTGGCCAGACCCCTTACCGCCACGGTTGCAGCCTGGGTACCGGTGTTGCCGCCCATGGCCATTATGACAGGAAAAAAGAAGGACAATGCCAGCAGTCTCTCCAGAGAGCTCTCGAACTGCTTGATCACAACCGCCGCCAGGATCCCGCCAAAAAGACCCGCTACGAGCCAGGGGAGCCGAGCGCGTGAAACCTTTACAGACGAGACCTCAGCCATCTCCGCGCTAATCACTCCCGCCATCCGCGCTATATCCTCGTCGGCCTCTTCCTCTAGGACATCTATTACGTCATCATGGGTTATCCGGCCTACCAACTTGTAGTCGTCGTCCACGACCGGCGCGCTTACCAGGTCATACCGCTTGAACAGCCGAGCGACCTCCTCCTGATCCAAGTCAACGTGGACAGAGATCACCTCAGGGTTCATCACATCGCCTATCTTGGCATCCGGCGAGGCAAGAACAAGATCTTTCAGAGAGACGACCCCTGCCAGTCTGCCTTTTCCGTCCACAACAAAAACATAAAAGAGGTCCCCCACCTCCTCTCGCTTCCGGCGGATGTTATCGATAGCCTCCTGGACCGTGGCGGTGGATGAAACGGCCACGAATTCAAGGGCCATTATTCCGCCTGCCGTATCCTCTTCATAGGGGAGAAGCTTCTCGAGTTCCTCGGAGACGTCATCCTTGAGGGAGCTGATTATTTGTCGGGCGCGCTCCATGGGAAGGTCGCCGACCAGGTCCGCTGCATCGTCCGAGTCCAGCTCTTGGACGATCTGGGAAAGCGAGACGTCGTCCAACTCGCTCATAATGCTTTCCTGAACCGGACCCTCTATTTCCACCAAGACCTCTCCGGCCCCTTCAGGCTCCAGGAATTCGAATATATACAGCCGCTCTTCCGGATCCAGGTGCTCGACCAGGTCGGCCAGGTCGGCGGGACGCAGCGAATCTATCATTTCCGACAGGGCCTGCCTGTCCTTTTCGGCTATAATAGATTTGGCCTTGTTTATCAGCTCCTCACTGATCATTTGGTTAGTAACGTAAGTCTCCGCCATCGGCTTCTTTCCTCACCTCTCACATGCTCTTTATTCTGTCCTTCACAAAATCCCTCAAGGCGTCATCCTCCCCTTCAGTTTGGTCCAGGTGGTGAAGCGGAATCTCCGCCCGCGCTGCGTTTCGGTGACCACCCGCCCCTCCCCACTTTCCGAACACCTTCTGCGCAGTCTTGCCTGCATCGCGCCTGAACCCTGCGTTGCGGAAAATAATTATCAGCTTCTGCCCATACACACCTGAAACGATTGACCAACTGGCCTCGGCCATTTTGAGGAAAAAGTCAGCTATCATAACCAGTACATCCGGATCGTTAACTCTGCCCATATGCACAAAGGCCCTGTTCCTGAGCAACTCGAAGTTATCCAGGGCTTTTCGGAAGCTGGCCAGAGATTTTCTCGTCATCTCGGATGACTCGATTTTCTTTATGATATGAGTGTTGACAAAGGGGTACAAAAAACGAAAAGCCCTTATATCACGCTCGCTGCTTGCCCTGGCGAAGTTCTCCGTATCCGTCTTTATCCCGTAGAAAAGTGCCGTGGCCAGCCTTGGTGAAAATTTGATCTTCGCAGCCCGAAGGTATTCTACCAGTATTGTGGAAGTCGCTCCGTACTGGGGCTGGATGTCCATAAAGGCAGCGACATAGTCCCCCTCCGGGGGATGATGATCGATTATGATGTCATAGGCATGCTTGGCCAGGGCCGGATCATGGTGGGGCTGAGAGTCCACCAGGGCCCACTTGGTTATATCCGAAGGTTTGAGCTTTCGGATGTGCTTCTGGTCGACCTTGAGCAGCTTGATCATGGCCAGATTATCGGCTCGTTTAACGGTGTTTATCCTGTAAATTCCGGTGCTTCTGACCCTGCGCCATAGGATCCGCTTCAGGGCGAGAGCGCTTGCAATGGCGTCCGGATCCGCATTAATGATCACAGCCACGCTGTCGTCCGGATTCAGCAGCTCCAATAAGCGGTTGAGCTTGTCATTAATCGAGACGGATTTTGAAAAGGGTTGCTGGTCCATGGATCTACCTCCCTGACTTCTTTACAGGAGAAGGCAAGCGAATTCAATGCTTCAATTGACAAGCCCCTGGCCTTTGGATATAAGGGCTCCTCACTGACAGAATCACCTGGGCTGTTTTCAGAGTCAACCGATATGAAAAAACTTTTAACTGCACCCCTTTGCTCCGCCTTGGTTATACCGGGTCTCGGCCAGGTCATCAACCAAGAGCCCCGAAAAGGGCTGACCCTCCTGGCCACGGTCTTTATTCTGATTATACTGGCAGCGGTCAAGTTCTACTTGGTCCTGTCATCGGCCGCCGCCCGTACAACGGCGGATGGGCTGAACGGGACTACTATTCTGGACAGCTTGAAGGAGTCGGACCTGACC
>JBKHIW010000227.1:0-4216 GCA_046538465.1 Desulfobacteraceae bacterium
GCGGGGACTTCGAGGCGGTCGAGAGGCCGGGGCGATCCACTGCAGCTGAGCCTGTTCGCCGGCAGAGACGACCGCCTGAGGAACTGGATAAGGGAGTTGGACATAAACAACATTATGCCTATGGAGGCCTTAGAGATGCTGAACCGCCTCAAGGGCTATGTGAACGGCGACCGGGCGGATCAAGCGGGGCATCAACAAGAAACATCATGAACAAATCCCTGGTTGTCATTGTGTGTCTGCTGCTTGTTCTGGTCGACTGGAGCGCGCCGGCCGCCCCCGGTTTGGCCTCGGATGCAGCCTCGCTTTTGGACCAGGCCAACCAGTGCAGGAAAAGCCTCTACAAGTCCTCCTCGCGCATGAAGTACCGTCACAATTGGATGAAGTGTATCGAGCAGTACCAAAGGATCCACCAGAACCGGCCGGAGAGCGACGAGGCGGCTTGGGCCCTATATTTTGCAGGCCGCATGTACACCAAGCTCTACCGCTTTTCCGGCCGGGAGGCCGATTTGGAGAATGCGATCGCGTTCTTCAAGCAACTGGCGGAGGACTATTCCCAGCATCGGCTGGCCGATGACGCCCAGTTCAGGATAGGGGAAATCTATTGTGAGGAAATGGATAACCCCACCCAGGCCTATGTGGAATTTCTCAAAGTGGACATCAAATTCCCGGCGGGAGATATGCGGCCGAAAGCCAGAGAGATGATGGATGAGCTTGCCGCAGTGCTCAGCAAGAAGGAGGAGGAAAAGAGGAAAGACAAGCCTGATGAGGCCGGGCGGGAAAAGGGCGGTCTGGTCAAGGTGGAAAAGATCCGGCACTGGTCGACCCCGAGCTACACCCGGGTAGTCATAGATACGGAGGCCCCGGTGAAGTTCGAGTCCCATTTGCTGAAGCAGGATTCCAAACTGCACAAGCCTGAACGCCTATATATCGATCTCAGGAAGTCTTATGCGCCTGATATAGAGAGCTCCATCCCCATTCAAGACGGGCTGCTGCGGAGGGCAAGGGCTGCCCAGCACACGGCTGAGGTGGTTAGGGTTGTCCTGGATATAGAGAGTATCCAGGGCTACAAGATATTTCCCCTGCACGATCCCTTCAGGATCGTAGTAGATGTCCAAGGGACGAAAGATAAAGAGGAAAAGGCAAAGATCGAGGAGTTGAAGAAGAAGGCCAGGAAAGGGATTCGAAGGGTGCCCGAGCCCAGCAAGGACGTTTCCCTGGCCCGGCAGCTCGGCTTGACTGTGGAAAGGGTGGTGATAGACCCGGGGCATGGGGGCAAAGACCCGGGCTGTATTTTTTCCGGAGGAATAAGGGAAAAAGAAATAGTACTAGATATGTCCAAGATATTGGCTCGGAAGATCGAGTCGGAGCTTGGCTGTGAAGCAATCCTGACTCGGATGGATGATGTATTCATTCCTCTTGAGCGCAGGACGGCATTTGCAAACTTGAAGAAAGGAGATCTCTTTATCTCTTTGCATGTCAACGCCCATCATCAGGCCGGGATCCAAGGGATCGAGACCTATTTTCTAAACATGGCTACAGATGAGAGGGCCGTGTTGGTGGCAGCACGTGAAAACTCCACATCCGAGAAAAACATAAGCGATCTACAGACCATCCTCAACGACCTGATGTTGAACACCAAAATCAATGAATCCAGCAAGCTGGCTCATGAGATCCAACAGGGCATGATCAAGCGGGTCAGGGAAAAACACTCGAACGCAAAGAGCCTTGGGGTCAAGCAGGCGCCATTTTACGTGCTGATCGGGGCTGAAATGCCAGCGGTCTTGGTGGAGGCTGGTTTTATAACCAACCCTGAGGATAGGAGGCGCTTGCTTGACAAGGCTTATCTGGAAAGCGTGGCGGACGGCATAACCGAGGGAGTGGCTTCCTATATAAAGGAAATGGATTTGATCCTGGCCGGCGGAGGATGATTCAGCTGCCTTACCGCTTCATTCTCAGGTAGGCGTCTATGAACGGGTCGATCTCTCCATCCATTACGGCCTCCAAGTTGCCCTCTTCCACATTGGTTCGGTGGTCCTTTACCACCCGATACGGATTGAATACATAGGAGCGGATCTGGCTGCCCCAGGCGATATCCATCTGTGTGTCGTGCATCTGCTGCTTTTTCTCGTCCTGCTTCCTCTTCTCCATCTCATAGAGCCTGGCCTGTAGGACCTTCAGCGCCATTTCTTTGTTTCTGTGCTGGGATTTTTCGTTTTGGCACTGGACCACGATGCCGGTGGGCAGGTGGGTTATGCGAATGGCCGAGCTGGTCTTGTTCACGTGCTGACCGCCGGGGCCGCTGGCCCTGTATGTGTCTACGCGCAGATCCTTTTCCTGTATCTCCACATGGATGTTTATGTCCACCTCGGGCACTACAGAGACCGAAGCAAAGCTGGTATGACGGCGGCCGGTGGCGTCAAAAGGGGATACTCGCACCATGCGGTGAATCCCGTGTTCGGACTTCAAATATCCGTAGGCATAGGGGCCGGTCACTGTGAGGGTGGCGCTCTTGATTCCCGCCTCCTCCCCGAGTTGGTGATCCAGGAGGCGGACCTCGTAGCCGTGCCTTTCGCACCAGCGCAGATACATGCGAAGAAGCATCTCCGCCCAATCCTGGGCCTCGGTCCCACCGGCCCCTGCGTTAATGGAAATTATGGCGTTTCGCCTATCGTCCTCTTCACCCAGCAGGGTCTGGAGATCGAGCGCCTCAACTTCCTTTCGGATGCGGGCGACGTCCCGCTCCACCTCCTTCAGTGTGGGCTCGTCCTCCTCTTCCTTGGCCATCTCCGCCAGTAGCCTGGCCTCTTCCACCTCCTTGCGGTACCTGGTCCATTGGTCGACGTTGTCCTTGAGCAAGGCACGCTGCTGGCTGAGGCGTGATATCTCATCCTGGTCCTGCTGCCAAAAATCCGCCCGCGCCATCAAGGCGTCGAGCTCGGCCAGGTCCTTTTCCTTCCTGTCCAGGTCAAAGATGACCTCGAATGGATTCCAATTGCTCTTCTATTGTGTCTATTTGACTAATTACATCGGTATACATATCAACCTCCCAACCTGAAGGGTCTGTGTCTCCATAAAGAAACAATCTTTAATCCTATCATGATAAAAAGAAAAAACACAAGAAAGTCTCCGTACAGGGTGTATACGCTGGGAGACTCCGCCCCCGGAAATATTTCCCTGGTCAGGATTGACTTCTCAAAGAGGGGTCCTTTCTCAACGATCCGCCCCTTGGAATCTACAAATGCGCTTATTCCGGTGTTGGCAACCCTGACCATAGGCAGCCTGGTCTCCACGGAGCGGAAGACGCTCATGGCCAGGTGCTGAAACGGTGCGCTGGTCTTTCCGAACCAGGCGTCATTGGTTATATTCACCAACAGGCGGGCCCCCTCACGGGCTTGGGTTCGGGCGAGCTCCGAGAAGATCGCCTCAAAGCATATCAACACACCGGCAGGGTATGGAGCCCCCTGTAGAGGCCCTACGTCCTTGCCCGGTTCAAAATCTCCGGCCGAGGCCACAAGCCTATCGATAAAGGGCAAGAACCTCTTAAACGGTACATATTCTCCGAAAGGGACCAGGTGGACCTTGTCATAGTAATCTCTGACCTCGCCGTCCCGCGAGAGCAAATATGCTCTATTATAGTAGCGAAGGGCTCCGTCGGAACGGGAATAGGCCGGACTCCCGAACAAGAGGTGAGCATCAGCCGGGGCCGCCGCGGAGCGCACCTCTGAGGCCAAAAGGGAGGGATCTTGGAAGAACAGGGGGAGGGCCGTTTCGGGCCATATCACGAGATCGGGTTCGGCCCTGGAAGCCGCCCTGGTAAGACGGATATAAGTCTTTACCGTTTGTTCCTGAAAGGCCGGGTCCCACTTCTGTGACTGATCAATATTCCCTTGAATCAACGCCGTTCTCAAGGCGGCTCCTTTGCCGACCTCGTCTCGTTCATCAAGGAGACGTGTTTGTCCGTAGGCAAGGGCCGAGACCAGCAGAACCGCCGGGCCGACCGCTTGAAGATAGGGCCAAGGAGGTCTCTTTTTGCCTCTGCAAAACACAAGGGAGAAGATGGATGCATTGACTGCGACGATCAAGAAGCTCAACCCGTATACACCGCTCAGGTCAGCGGCCTGTATCAACCAGGGGTATTGAAACTGGCTGTGGCCGACAAGACACCAAGGAAACCCGGTGAGGGCGTTGGCCCGCACATACTCCAGAACAGTCCATA
>JBKHIW010000228.1:0-4214 GCA_046538465.1 Desulfobacteraceae bacterium
ACCTCTCGGGCTTTGGTGTCAGGGTGCGGGAGACCGACCTTTGGGTGGAGGCGGAGAGCCGTTTGGAAAAGGAGACCCGTGACCTGGTCTTTGAAGCGAGAAGGGAGTTGGAGGAGTACATAAGCCTATACCCGGAGTTTGCCACCACCCTTTCCCCCTTTGGTCCGGACAGGACCGCACCATCCTTGGTAAGCGAGATGATTCGGGCCGCGGAAAAGGCTCGGGTGGGACCTATGGCTGCGGTTGCAGGGGCGATTGCCGAGTATGTGGGTAGAGGACTCCTCCGGTGGTCTCCCAGGGTGATGGTGGAAAACGGAGGCGATATCTTCCTTTGTATGGATCGCGAGGTGACGGTGACCGTTTATGCCGGGGATTCCCCGATCAGCGGAAAAATAGGTCTGGTTATATCCAGAGAAATGATGCCTGCGGGCATATGCTCTTCTTCGGGCACTGTGGGGCATTCCCTCAGCATGGGCAAGGCCGATGCGGTCTGCGTGCTTGCTCCGTCAGCCGCGCTTGCAGACGGTACGGCGACTGCTGCCGGCAACCGGATCCGGGGTCCATCGGACCTGGAAGAGGCGGTTGCGTGGGCCTCCGGTGTTGAAGGAGTATCAGGCGTAGTCGCGATTGCGGGCAAATCAATGGCGGCATGGGGAGACATGGAGCTGGTGCGCCTATAAGTCGTATAAGTGGTCGTCCTTTCTGGGCGGGAGGATTTTCCTGAGCATGCCGCCGACCTTTTTCTTGGCCTCGAACGGGTCCTCCTGCTCCAGGACGTCCCCCATGTCCGCTTCCACCTGCTCCGGTTCTTCTCCGGCCTCCATACGACTCAGGGCCTCTTGGAATCCGGGGCCCAGCTCCATTCCGGTCATGTCGCTGAGCTTCCGCATAAGCTGTGCCGCCTTCCTGGGGTCCTCCTCATCAATGCCTTGGGCCTCCTGAGCCAGTAACCCCATGGCCTTTTTCAGCTTGTCTTCATCCATGTCCGGAAACTGGTTGTCATTGTCTTCGTCGCCGCGCCGACGGAGGGTGGAGAACACGGACATTCTGCGCTCCAATTCCACCCGGCGGCAGCGCGGGCAGACGGGCCTTTTGTCAGTGTTCACAGATCCCGAATAGAAGTCGAACAACATGTGGCAGTTGCTGCAGTAAAACTCGTAAATCGGCATCAGGCCCCTCCTTTCCCCTGCGGTTTCCTCCAGCACGGGACATTCAATACAAGATCAGCTTAGCAAAGCAGGGCCACCGGATCAAGCTCAGGGCGCGTATATCGGGGATCCCGGCTCGAGCTGCGTCGGGGATTATGGGTTGTCTTTTCCCGCAGGGTTGTTATACTCCGGCCCAGACCAGGACCGTACGGAGGTGAGCGCTCTTGGGCGAGGACAAGGAGTTAAGGGTTGGCGTTTTGTCCGACACCCATCTCCGCGGCGTCACCCCTGCCCTGCAGGAGATCTGCGAGCGGTGTTTCCGGGGAGTGGACGTGGTGCTGCATGCCGGAGACGTGGTCTCCTCTGATGTGGTCAAATACTTGGAGGCCTGGCCATTTCACGGCGTATACGGCAATATGGATCCGCCTGAGGTGCGCGGGCTTCTTCCCGCTGCAAAGGTACTGGAGCTCGGGGGCTGGAGGGTGGGCCTGACCCACGGAGGGGGCAGCCCAGAGGGGTTGGAGGATCGTGTTGCCGAAGTCTTCTCCGGCGAGGATGTGCACATCATTGTATACGGACATTCCCACAGGCCCGCCAACTTTCTTCGGAAAGGGGTGCTTTTTTTCAACCCGGGCACTGCTACGGGCTACAGCCGCACGGGCTCGCATACCGTAGGTGTACTCGAGATGGGCTCAACCGTGCGTGGGCATATTATGGAATTGGACGTATGACTCGTCTTGACCTGGCGGTGTTGATCGCGATGGATGCATCATGAAGACGTTATGGGCGCCTTGGAGGATGGAGTATATCCTTTCGGACAAAAGCAGGGAGTGCGTCCTCTGCCCCGGCGAGAATCGGAGCAGAGACGAGGAGCGTCTGATACTATACGTGGGCGAAAGGGTGCTGGTGATAATGAACAAGTACCCTTATACAAACGGGCACCTTATGGTAGCTCCCATTAGGCATGTAGGAGATCTGGAAGACCTCTCCGGGGAAGAAATGCTTGATCTTATGAGCATGCTCCGTAAAGTCACCCGTATCCTGAAGGAACAAATGGGCCCGGATGGATTCAATGTGGGCCTGAATCTGGGCCGGGTGGCGGGCGCGGGAATGGAAGATCATTTACATTTTCATGTGGTGCCGCGTTGGGACGGGGACACCAATTTCATGACTGTGTTTGCCGAGGTGCGGGTAATACCAGAGCACATCAAAGAGACCTACAACAAGCTGCACCCATACTTCGATCGATTATAATTAAAAGTGTCGGCCGCTCGGCCACGGGAGGAGATCGATGAAACACCTGAAGTTCATCCTGGCGATTCTGGCCATGCTGGTGGTTGTGATCCTGGTGGTTCAAAACCAGAACGCCTTCTCCACCAGATTGGAGTTTAGAGTAGACCTCCCTTATCTGCATGCGCGCAGCACGAACATCACGGTCTATTATGTAGTGACCCTGGCCTTTCTGTTCGGCATCTTGGTGGCCGGCCTCTATGGCATGGTGGAGCGGTTCCGGCTGAAAAAAGAGATCCGGATCCTGAAAAAGGCTGCCTCTGAAAAAGATGCAGAGCTCAATTCCTTGAGGAACCTGCCCTTGACCTCCGAGGCCGTGACTCCCCCAGAGCCCAACGGAGCCAACGGCGGTCCTCAAAACGGCTGAAGGGGAGCGTGAATGTGGGCCGAGCTCCGGCAATGGTTCCTGGACCCTCATAACCTGCTGCTCATTGCCGCACCTGCTGCCTTTGCCGCGGGGCTGCTGGCAGGACTCCGATTCAGGAGCCGGAGGGACAATGAGAGAGGCAGGACGGTTCGGGAAGGGGACAAGGCCTTTTTCAAAGGCGTACAGTATATCCTTTCCAATGATCATGATCAGGCCATAGAGCAGTTCACCAAAGCGGTACAGGTGAACTCCGATACGGTGGAGACGTATGTAGCCTTGGGGAATCTCTATCGCTCCAAAGGTGATATCGACAGGGCGATCCGCATCCGCCAGAATATAATCCTGAGACCGCATATTGATGAGAAGGTGCGCTTGCGAGCATTGTTCGACCTTGGCCTCGACTACCGCAAGGGAGGTTTTCTGGATCGAGCTCTGGAGACATTCGGAGAGGTGCTGAAAAAAGAACCCTCGAATTCGGCCGCACTCCAGGAGGTGGAGAAAATTTATGAAGACCTAAGAGACTGGGAAAACGCCTTCTTGACCAGGCAGAAGATCTCCAAGCTCAGCCCCGGCGATCATGATCATATACTTGCTCACCACAAGGCCGAAGCCGGCAAGGTCTACCTGGAGGGGGGAGAGGCGCCCAAGGCCAAAGCGGCGTTCAAAAAGGCCCTATCCATGGACAGTTCTTGCGTGGACGCCTATCTCCATCTTGGTGACATTTACATGGAGAAAGGGGACTTCAGAAAAGCCGTTTCCACTTGGAGAAAGATCGTAGATGTAGCCCCGGAGTTTACTTTCCTGGCCTATCGCAGGCTGGAGGGGGCTTACTCCCGGGAGCAGAATCTCAAACCCGTGGAGGAGTTCCTCAAAGAGTGTTCCAGGGTCAGCTCGGATATGTTCACTCGCCTGGCCCTCGCCCGGTACCTGTTCAGCCGCAAAGAGACCGAAGAAGCGGTGGGCGAGCTTAAGAAGGCCCTTGAGATCGACCCTGCGTTTTGGGAGGCCAGGCGCCTGCTGGGCCGCATCTTCCTTGAGGAGAACCGTATCGAGGAGGCTGTAGACGCTTATAGGGACCTCCTTGAGCACTTAAATGTGCCGTACCTGGAGTTTCAGTGCAAGAGCTGCGGCTATTGTCCGCCTGACCTGCAGTGGCAGTGTCCTCAATGCCGGACTTGGGACAGTATAACCCTGAAGGATGCGGCCAAGGTCCAGTCACAGCCGCAGGCCGTTGAAGCGGCCCCCAAAGGCGTTCCGGAAGGAGGTGGATAGGTCTCCCCATGACCAGGGCGACACCAATGCTCGAACAGTACCTGGGCATCAAGGCGGATCACCCTGATGCCATTCTTTTTTTTCGGATGGGAGACTTTTACGAGATGTTTTTCGAGGACGCCGTGGAGGCATCCAGG
>JBKHIW010000229.1:0-4178 GCA_046538465.1 Desulfobacteraceae bacterium
AAAAATTGAGTATGGCCTTTACCCCGGCCTCAAAGAACATATCAGCTACGGACTCGGCCTCTGAAGGAGACACAGCGATCACCCCGATATGGATGCCCACGTTCCCGCAGACTTCCCCTAAACTCGACACCGGCTCTATGATGAGCCCCGGACCAAGGCTCCTGCCTATCTTTTCCTGATCCGTATCAAAGGCCGCACAGAACCTGTATGAGCGCACGGCGAAGTTCTCATCCCTCACCAGGGCCATGCCCATGTTCCCAAGACCTGCTATGGCCAGTCTCCACACCTTGTCCGCGCCCAGAATACGCCTTATCTCCCGCACCAGGTCGAGTACGGAATACCCGACGCCCCTCACCCCGAACTCCCCGAAGTAGGACAAATCCTTCCTGACCTGAGCCGAGCGAACCCGGCACAGGTAAGCCAGCTTCTCCGAGCTCACCACCTCGGAGCCCGTCTCCAGCAGCTCCTCCAGGGGTCTCAAGTAGAGCGCTATCCGCTCTACAGTGGCTTTGGGGATCCTCTTTTCCTTGGACATATCACGCCAGGCCCGTCAATAGTTGTATGAAGAGAAAAAAGGATTGTGAAATTATGCACATATTTGTCTAAAAAAGGAGGGCCGGTGCGCCGGCCCTCCCTGCCGGCGTCGCTAAACGCCGAAGGACTTCACAATGGTATCCAGCATGGGTCCAAGGTCGGGGATCTTGAACGCTAGGATGAGGCAGATGAGCAGGGCGTAAATACATAAAGACTCGATCAGGGCCAGACCGATGATCATGGTGGTCATGATCTTGCCGCCCGCCTCCGGATTGCGGGCCGTCCCCTGCAGGGCCCCGTTGATGGCGTTCCCCATCGCCAAACCCGTACCCAGTGCGGCAACGCCGATTCCGAAACCGCAGGCAATCGCAATGAAAGAAAAAGTCCACAAGCCTGCGG
Organism: Desulfobacteraceae bacterium; assembly: GCA_046538465.1. Taxonomy (GTDB): domain Bacteria; phylum Desulfobacterota; class DSM-4660; order Desulfatiglandales; family HGW-15; genus CAZYJR01. The sequence goes on from JBKHIW010000229.1 coordinate 934, forward strand.
CCTGGGCCTCCGAAGCCATGGCCGTGGACGCCGTCCCCAGCACCAGGAACGCCGCAAGAAATCCAACAACTCCCTTCTTCGACATTTCAACCTCCTTTGGATTAATAAGCTAACGCCTTCTTCCAAGAGAGGCCTGAAGCACTCGGCCTCTCACCGTTCCTTGGGTATATCAGTGCGCCTCCTCCATGGCACCGGCGAAGTATACGGTAGCGAGCAGCATAAATACTACCGCCTGGATGAAGCTGACCAGAATGCCGAGGAAGAGGATGGGAAGGGGCGCCAAATAAAACCCGGCCAAGCCAAAAAGAATGCCCAGCACTTTTTCCTTGCCGAAGATGTTACCGAAAAGCCGTACGCTGAGTGACATCACACGGGCCACATGCCCTATGCCCTCTATAACGAACATCAAAGGCGCAAGCGCCCACACAGGTCCCATAAAGTGCTTTATGTACTTGGCGCCGTGGAATTTGACCCCGATTATATGAGTAAGAAAGAAAGTACAAACAGCCATAGAAAGTGTAGTGTTCAGACTGGCCGTAGGGGAGAAAAAACCAGGTACCAGCCCCACCAGATTACAAATGAAAATGTACAAAAACAAGGTGGCAATAAAGGGGAAAAAGGCCTTACCCTCGGGCCCGGTGACATCCACCATGAATGATTCCAGCCCGCCGACTATCGCCTCCACTGCACTCTGTCCTTTGCCGGGCAAAAGCTGGACACCCTTGACCAGCAGAATCGCCCCCAGGATCATTACCAGCATCACGAACCAGGAGTGGGTCACGGCCTGGTAATGATGGGCGAATCCGCCGAGTCCGATCCCCTCCAAAAGCTTATCTATGAAGAAATAATGATGCTCCATTCCTACTTGGCCTCCCTGGTATACATGCTGCAAGCCTGCTTGACTGCGAACGCCGAAACGCTGACCAGGATAGTGGAAAGGCCGAGCGCCAGTCCGACAGGATCAACCATTTCCTTGCCTATAAGCACGAAGAGAAGGGCCCCCAGAACTAATAGTCTCAAGTAATACTTCACAATCACCGAGGCCTTTCTTCGCATCTTGCTCTTGTCCGAAGCAAGCGCCCTCTGAACGGTATGCTGTAGGACCCCAAAGTTGGCGATAATGATCAGCCCGCCCAGGATTACTCCCATGGTCCGGGCTGGATCCAGGAGTATAAGTCCAAAACCTGCCAAGGCCAGAAGCGCCAACCAGTTAAAGAGCTTGATCTCCCGGTATGCAGCTTTCCAGTCCAGGTCCACCTCCAAGGCGCGGTTTCCCCGGGCTCCGGTCTACTGGAGCCTCTTTCCGCGCTTGTACATTATGTAAAGATTTCTGAAGGCCGCGGCAATGCCTAAGCCTGTAAATACAAAAAAAAGCCACGGGGTGGTATCGAACTTGTTGTCCAGGTAATACCCCAATCCCGCACCGATGCCTATGGAAAAAGCCATCGCCAGACCTACGGTGCTGATATAACCGAGGGTCCTGAACATCTGCTTTGATTCATCGTCCATGGCACCGGTATCCAGCCGCCCTGAGGGCAAAATGTCGAAATGTCTCTAACACAGGTGTTTTAATCAAGTCAACCTATTTCTAGCGCCTTGCCGCGGCCTCAAACGCTCGTGCGGCGCATTCCAGAGTTGCGTCCACCACGTCTTCCGAATGGGCCGTGGATACAAAAGCCGCCTCAAAAGGTGAGGGTGCCAAGTAAATCCCCTGCTCCAGCATTGCCTTGAAATAGGCGGTGAAAAGAGCCCTGTCCGAGCCGGCGGCCGAGTCGAAGTCCACAACCGGACCGGGGTTGAAAAACAGCGATCCCATGGATCCCACCCGGTTTACCGTTACGCTCAGCCCGGCGGCCCGGGCCGCATCCTCCAACCCTTCAAAGAGCCGCCTCCCGGCCTCGTCCAAAGAGGCATAGGGGGCCTCGTCCCGCAGCACCTCCAAGGTGGCCAGCCCCGCCGCCATGGCAAGGGGGTTCCCTGAAAGGGTCCCTGCCTGATATACATCGCCCTCCGGGGCCATGCGCTCCATAAGATCTCTTCTTCCTCCAAAGGCCCCCACCGGCAAACCGCCGCCGATGATCTTGCCCAGACAGGTAAGATCCGGGCGGATCCCATAGAGCTCCTGGGCGCCGCCGGGAGCCACCCTGAATCCGGTGATCACTTCGTCAAAGATAAGCATGGCGCCGGAGTCCACGGTGACATCCCTCAGAGCCTTCAGCATGCTGCGATTCTCAGGCCGCTCCAGGAAGTCCTGTATATTACTCAGTGAGTCTGGGGCCTTGGCAAAAAGAGAGCCTGTGCGCTTCGCAGACCCGATCAGCCGGGTCGAGAGCCTCTCGAATGCCCCAAAGATTTCCTCCATGCCGACCAGGGACTTCTTTACCGTGACAGGCTCTTCTTCTTGGGAAGGCGCCTCCCTCTCCCGGGCCGCGGCCAAGGTCCTAAGGCGCTCCAAGAGCACCTTTCTCTCTTCAGGATCCTCGATTACACGAACGAGCTCCTCAATATCCTGTGTCCCGGCGTTTTCCTCGGCTCGAGCCTCCGGTCCCTTTGTCGCCGTCGCCGCCAGGACTAAAACAAAGAAAAGGGACCAGCGGAAGAACAAGCCGGCTCCTTTCATTGACTCAACCTCCCCTCATAAAGCCGTCCCCCGGCTTTTCTATGGCATCTGGTACAGGATACTTCAGGGCATGGATCGGACCACCCCTTCCGGCACATGGTCACGAAAGGGCTCAAAGTTCTCCTCGAAGTCGGCGGCAAGCTTTCTTGCCCGCTGGTCATAGGCAGCCTCGTGTCCGGATGCGCTTCCGGGATTCAGTATTTCCGGCGGGACCCCCTCCACGTGATTGGGAGTTCTAAGACCAAACACCGGGTCTGTGTGATACTCCACCTCTTCCATCGCGTCTTTCAGGATCGCTTTGACTATCGCCCGGGAATGGGAGATGCGGATCCTGGGGGCCTCCCCGGCGGGCTTGCCGCTCCAGCCCGTGTTCACCAGCCAGCAGACGGCTTGGTGCTTTTCCACCTTTTTTCTTAGCAAATCCGCATAGACCACCGGCGGGAGGGCCATGAAGGGCGCCCCGAAGCAGGGGCTGAAGGTGGCCTGGGGCTCCTTTACGCCCTGTTCGGTGCCGGCCACCTTGGCGGTATACCCGGTCAGGAAGTGGAATACCGCTTGGTCCACACTCAGACGGGCTACAGGGGGCATGAGTCCGAAGGCATCGCATGTCAGCATTATGATATTC
>JBKHIW010000230.1:0-4174 GCA_046538465.1 Desulfobacteraceae bacterium
AAATTTGGAAGTATAAGCCGCAAATTCCAAATTGACATGACAAAAAGTATGATCAATAATATTATTTATTTATACGGATAAATAGGAGGAATAAAATGAGAACCAAAAAGAAAGTTAGTTTGACCCTTGATGAGGATCTTTGCGAGGACATTGAGAAAGCGGCCAGGGCGTTAAATATGCCAAAAAGTCGTCTTGCGCAGAAAGCATTCAAATTGTGGCTGGAAAAAGAAACCGAGGCGATGATGGCCAAAGGGTATGAAGAAATGGCTCAAGAGGATAAGACCATAGCCCACCTTGCCTTTCAAGCCCAGAGGGAGATTCTCTCATGAGCACCTTTCCCAGGCGCGGCGAAGTATGGCTGGTAAACTGGAATCCTGCCAGAGGGAGTGAACAAGCCGGGTTGAGGCCGGCCCTGGTTATCCAGAACGATATCGGCAACGAAAAGGCGCCGACGACGATCGTGGCTGCAATTTCAAGCTCCGTAAAGCTTTATCCGATGAACGTTGCGATCCACCCGCCCGAGGGAGGTGTGGATCACCCTTCGATCGTTAAAACCAGCCAGCTCTTGACGGTTTCAAAAGAAAGGCTGGAAAAACGCCTTGGCTCGATCAGCAGGGATAAGATCGGCGAAGTGGATAAGGCGATCAAGTTGAGCCTCGCACTATCCTGAGCTGAAATAGCGAGCGAATCTAAAACCCGATTTGAGCGTTTCAAATTCTCAACTTGAAGAGGACCCAATGGCGGGAGGCGGGGCATGGGGGAGATCAGAATATATGTGAATGAGAGGCCCCTGTCGGTCGAACAGGGTACGAGCGTGGGCATAGCGGCCCACCACCAGGTTTCAAAGCTGGTGCTTCGCGAAGAAATCGGCGCCCGATGGGCTGCTGCCGGCCTCATGCTCGTCGGCGTGTTTCTCCTCTATTTGGGATCGTATTAAGTCATACAGGTGCTAGGATGACACCCCGAAGGCCTTCTTCATGACGGCCTTCTTATAGGCCCCAATTATATCCCTCCGGGTGAGGACCCCGATAGTCTCCGGTGAGCTCGAAAAGGATCAGAATCGCACTCATAGGGGCATGGGTGGTGCCGCTTACCACCGCGCCCATTCCCACCAGGGCATATGCCCCGGAGGACGCGGTGACCTCGGGCATGAGGTAGTGGCATAGTGTCCCAAAGGCCCCTCCTGCCATGGCCCCTGTGAAAAGCGATGGGGCGAACATGGCACCTGCGATTGGGGCATTGAAAGTGGCTGCTATTCCAGCCGCAGCCCCACACCCCACCAGGGTGCGGATGCGGTCCACTGAGATCCTCAGGAGCTGCCCGAAGAGGGTTATGCGGTCAACCTGTCCGGGCCTCGAGGCGGGCCTCCAGAGGAGATCTCCACGCGCCTACCATTGACTGGCGAGGCTTCCTCGGTGTATAGCGCACTTTTGTAAGATGGAGCAGACGGCTCGGGAGGTGAGAGTTTATGGCCGGGTATAAGGGGCACCTGGTGGGAGGGGCCGCAGTCTGGGGTGGGGTGCTGGCCGCAGTGACATGGTTTGGGGTGTATCGGCCGGATCCGAAGACCGCAGGGGTACTGGGCGCTGTAACCCTAATGGGCTCGTTGTTCCCGGACACTGATACCGACTCCAAGGGACAGAATTTTTTTTACGGCATCCTGGTGATTTTGGACCTGGCTTTGATGATCAAGGGAATGTACAAATGGGCGGCTGTCCTGGGGTTTTGCGCCATGCTCCCGGCGGTTGGAAGGCACAGGGGCTGGACTCACACATGGTGGGCCATGCTGATCGTTCCTCTGCCTATCCTACTTTTGCCCGTTGTTTTCTACGGGGCCCCGCTGTCGGGACCCATGCCGTTTTACCTGGCTGCGGTGGCAGGCTACTTCTCCCACCTTGTGCTGGATAGAAAGATGTGAGCGGAGGGTCGATGGCTGAGCAAGGCAGTGGCACTGTGTTTGATGTAGAGGCGGTGATCGAGGATCACCGCGAGGCGGCGCCGGGGGGACGGCTGATGGTGCTGACCGCCCCGGAAATCGCCCGGAGCGCCCTGCCGGGCCAGTTCGTTATGATAAGGGCCCACCGGGATCTGGATCCCCTTCTTAGAAGGCCTTTTTCCATTTGCGGCACGGCCCCGGGCGGTCGGATCCTGATTCTCTACCAGGTGGTGGGAAGGGGCACGGCAATCCTAGCTCAAAAGGGGCCCGGAGATACCCTGCAGGTCATGGGGCCGCTGGGCCGGGGGTTCACCGCTGTTCCAGGCGTTGGCGCATTCATCCTGGTGGCCGGCGGGATGGGGATAGCCCCGCTCCTGTTCTTGGCTCGGCGCCTGGTCGAAAGAGGTGAGGGAGCCAGGATTCGCTTTTTGGCAGGGTTTCGGGGGGAGAGGGATTTCCCCTCCCCGGATTTCCTGCCCGATACAGGGATCCCCATGGAAATAGCAACGGAGGACGGCTCCGTCGGCCGTCACGGGCCCGTGACCGATCTCTTGGAACACGTGCTGGCCGAAGTTGCGGAGGGAAGCATTTTTGCCTGCGGTCCCCGGGCCATGCTAAAGAGGGTGGCCGAGCTCTCGGCTGCGGCCGGGCTCGCCTGCCGGGTATCACTGGAGTCGGTTATGGCCTGCGGCCTGGGGGCCTGTCTGGGATGCGCGGTCCCGGTCAATCCCGGTCCTGGGCGGGGAGGCTATCTTTATGTATGCAAAGACGGCCCGGTGTTTGAAGCCGGGGATTTGGACTGGGCGAGGCTTTGAATATGAACATGGATTTCAAGCCCGATCTCGAGGTAAGCCTGGGGCCGCTATGTCTCAAGAACCCGGTCCTGACAGCCTCGGGGACATTCGGTTACGGCCGTGAGTACTCGGAGTTGGTGCCCCTGAACCGCCTGGGCGGAATCATAGTCAAGGGCCTCTCATTAAAAGAGAGACAGGGGAATCCGCCGCCGAGGATAGTGGAGACCCCGTGCGGGATGTTGAACGCAATAGGTCTTGCCAACGTAGGCCTGGAGCGGTTCCTCAATGAGAAGCTTCCATGGCTCAGGGGTGTAGATACGGCTGTCATAGTCAATATTTACGGGCACACGGTCCCGGAATACAGGGATCTTGCTGAAGGGCTCAGGGGTGCGGAAGGGGTGGACGCCCTGGAGGTTAATATATCCTGCCCCAATGTGGAAAAGGGAGGCATGGCATTCGGTGTGGACCCCAAGGCCGCAGCCGAGGTGACCGAGGCGGTCACGGGCCGCTCGGACAAGCCCGTGATAGTCAAGCTCTCCCCCAATGTCTCTGACATCGGTCAAGTCGCTAGTGCTGTGGAGTCGGCCGGAGCGGACGCAGTGAGCCTGATTAATACCATCACCGGCATGGTGGTGGACGTGGACGAGCAAAGACCCGTGCTGGCGAATCTAACGGGCGGGCTCTCGGGTCCTGCCATAAGGCCGGTGGCGGTGCGCATGGTTTACGAGGCGGTTCAGGCGGTGAAGATACCGGTTATCGGCGTTGGCGGTATAGCTACTGCCAGGGATGCCCTGGAGTTCCTGATTACAGGGGCCAGGGCGGTCCAGGTCGGTACAGCGAGCTTCGTGGATCCTCAGACAGCGATTCGGGTGGTCGATGGGATTGGTCGGTTCTGCGAGGAAAAGGGGATAGGGCGCGTGGAGGACCTGATCGGGACCCTTCGCACCGATTGAAGGAGGGCTGTTATGCGGATTCAACCTCGGTACATCGCCTCTATGAGGTCGCTGAAGGCCTCGTTTACATACTTCCTCTTGACCTTCATGGTGGGGGTGACCTCTCCGTCTTCTTCGTAAAGCTTCTTGGGGAGTATGGTGAATTTTTTTATCTGCTCCACCCTGGCCAATGTCTCGTTCACCCTGTCCACCTCACCCTGTACAAGCCGGTTTATCTCCTGGGTCTGCGTCAGGTCCTTGTAAGTGGAAAACTGGATCTTGTTGTCTTGGGCGTATTTGACGACATTGTCTTCATCTATCATTATTAGGGCTGTAAGAAACTTACGACGATCACCTATCACTACTGCATCGTTTATATATGGACTAAATTTCAATTTATTTTCTATATATTGAGGTGTTATATTTTTCCCGCCTGCAGTGACTATAATATCTTTTTTCCGGTCCGTGATCTTGATGTAGCCGTCCTCGTCTATCTCGCCCACGTCTCCGGA
>JBKHIW010000231.1:0-4166 GCA_046538465.1 Desulfobacteraceae bacterium
GTGACGATCACGTCGTAGATCTCCGGGTTCTTGATCATCCACATGCAGCATGCGTCTACGTGCTGGTAGTCAATCTCCACGTCCGGGTACTCCCGGTGCACTGCATGGAACCGCCTCTCCCATAAATCGGACTCAAAGGTCAAGACGTTGGTCTTGGCCACCAGGGTGAGTTTCTTGCGGCCCTTCCTGCGCCTGCAGTACTCGAAGGCATACCGTATGCACCTGTCCACCCCCTTGAAGGTATTCACCGACTCCTGGAGCGCGACTTCGTCCTCCGTGTCCTTCCTGAGGAACCCGCCCCCGCCGGAATAGAACCCCTCGGTGTTCTCCCTGACCACCACAAAGTCTATATCGCCCGGCCCTTTGTCCTTGATCGGGGTGTAGGCCCCGGGAAAAAGGACCACCGGCCTCAGGTTAACGTAGAGGTCCAGCTCGAAGCGAAGCCTCAGCAGGATCTCCCGCTCCAGTATGCCGGGCCTTACCTCCGGGTGCCCTATGGCGCCTAGATAAACCGCGTCCGTGTTACGGAGTTCGTCCAGCATGCCCTCGGCAAGAAGGGTCCCGCTCCTCAAGTACTCCTCGCCCCCCACGTCGAACCGGGTGAACGAAAACGCTATCCCCAGCCTGGAGCCCACGGCCTCCAGGGCCTTCACCCCTTCGGCCACCACCTCGGGGCCGGTCCCGTCTCCCGGAATCAAGGCTATCTTATAGTTCTTCCCCATTTACCCTTTCCTTCCAGGCCCCGGCCGTGTCACAGGCCGAAGGCCGTTCTGATTTCACGCTCCCGGCCGCCTCTCCCTGAGATATGGGACCAGTCCGCCGGCCCTGATCAGATCCTGCATAAACTCCGGCACAGGCTCAGATCTGAATGTCTTACCGTCCGCCTCGCGCACGATCTCACCGCTGCCCAGGTCTATGGAAACGGTCTCGCCCTCTTGGAGCGATCGCGCCGCCTCGGCAGACTCCAGGAGCGGTAGGCCTATATTGAAGGCGTTTCGATAGAAGATGCGGGCGAAGCTCTCCGCTATAATCACCCTGATGCCCGCCTCCTTGACGGCGAGCGGCGCATGCTCCCGCGACGAGCCGCAGCCGAAGTTCTTTCCCGCGACCAGCACGTCACCTTCACTGCACCCCCCGGCGAAATCCGGGCGGTGGTCAGCAAAGCAATGAGACGCCAGATCCTCAGCATCCGACACATTGAGAAAGCGGGCCGGTATTATGAGGTCCGTATCCACATGATCGCCGAACCGCCAGACTCTTCCGTTGATCTTCATCTATTATCTCTCCTCCCGGGACCTCACAGTTCCTCCGGGGAAGCTATCCTCCCCAGGACCGCGGATGCGGCCGCCACCGCAGGTCCGGCCAGGTAGACCTCGCTCTCCGGATGCCCCATCCGGCCCACAAAGTTCCTGTTGCTGGTGGAAAGGGCCTTCTCCCCCCGGGCCAGGATGCCCAGATGTCCTCCCAGGCACGGGCCGCAGCTCGGGGGACCGACAACCCCACCGGCCTCCAGAAAGACCTGGATCAGGCCCTCCTCCACAGCCCGCCTGAAGATCTCGCTCGAGCCGGGCAGTACAATAAACCGGGTCCCCCGGGCCGCCTTCCTTCCCTTCATGATCCCGGCGGCCTCCCTCAGATCTTCGAGCCTGCCGTTGGTGCAGGAGCCCAGGAAGACCTGGTCCAGGGCGACCCGCCCGGCCTCGGAGACCGGGCGCACGTTGTCCGGGGAATGTGGAAAGGCCACCTGGGGGCCCAGGCCTGATACATCCATCTCGACCACCCGTTCGTACTCGGCATCCGGGTCGCTCTCCTCGCAGACCGGGGTCCTTAGGCCCCGGCCCTCCACATAGGAGCGGGTCGTCCGGTCCGGGACGATGATCCCGTTCTTGGCCCCGCCCTCCACCGCCATGTTGGCCATGGTGAAGCGCTGGTCCATGGAGAGCCCGTGCACCACCCCACCGGTAAACTCCAGGGTCTTGTAAGAGGCCCCCTCCACCCCTATGGTTCCAAGGATATGCAGGATCAGGTCCTTTCCTCCCACCCAGGGACGGAGGCTCCCTTCCAGCACCACCTTGACCGCCGCAGGCACCTTGAGCCAAGTGGTGCCCGTGGCCATAACCGCGCCGAGGTCCGTGCTTCCCACGCCTGCTGAAAAGGCCCCCAGGGCCCCGTAAGTACAGGTGTGGCTGTCCGCCCCGATAACAAGATCCCCCGGGACCACCAGGCCCTTTTCCGGGAGTATCACATGCTCCACACCCCCGTTTCCTGGATCGTAATAATGAGGCAGTCCCTGCTCGAGGGCGAACTCCCTGGTGAGCTTGACCTGCTCGGCGGACTGTATGTCCTTGTTGGGCACGAAATGGTCCGCCACCAGCACTACCCGTTCCCGGTCGAACACACGATCCTTCCCGATCTCACGAAAGACCCGGACTGCAAGAGGCGCGGTGATGTCGTTTGCCAGGGCGAGATCAACCCGCACCTGCACCAGCTCTCCTGGCGCCACCTCGGAGCGGTCCGCGTGCTCCGCGATGATCTTCTCGGTTATGGTCATCGGTCTTGTCATAATCAAGCCTCAGAGCCCCTGGACCTCCTTTAGGAGGGTGGGGTTTCGTTTCAGGTACTCCAGCCGGTTGAGGCCGTTTACATAGGCCTTGGCCCCGGCGGTTATGATGTCCGGATCCGCGCCTTTGCCGAGCGCGATCAGGCCGTTTTCCTTGAGCCTGACCGTGACCTCTCCAAGGGCGTCGGTGCCTCCGCTCGCCGAATGGATGGAAAAGCGCATGAGCTTGGACCTGGTCCCGGTCATCTTTGCTATGGTGTTGTATGCCGCATCGATGGGACCGTTCCCAAAGCCCGCTCCCTGCGCCTCCTCGCCGTCGATGATCAGCTTGACCATGGCCGTCGGCACCAGCTGGGTCCCGCTGACCACGTTCAAATACTCCAGGCGGTACCGGTCAGGCGCACGGAGTATCTCCTCTGCATACAGGACTTCAATGTCTTCGTCCAGTATCTCCTTGCGCTTGTCAGCCAGCTCCTTGAACTTGCGGAAGAGCCGATCGAACTGCTCGGCGTCCAGTTCGTATCCCAGGGCGGCCAGCTTGTTGCGGAATGCATGGCGGCCGGAGTGCTTGCCCAGGACCAGCCGGTTCTGGGAGATCCCCACGACCTCGGGCTCCATTATCTCATAGGTGAGCCTGTTCTTCAGCACCCCGTCCTGGTGGATGCCAGCCTCGTGGGCAAAGGCGTTCGCCCCCACCACGGCCTTATTCGGCTGGACCACGATCCCCGTTATCATGGAGACCAGGCGGCTGGTCGGGTAGATCTCCCGGGTGTTGACGCCCGTCTCCAGCCCCATGTGGGACCGGTGGTTGTGGAGTGTCATCACCACCTCCTCCAGGGAGGTGTTCCCGGCCCTCTCTCCTATCCCGTTGACCGTGACTTCCATCTGCCTAGCACCTGCCTGGAGGCCGGCCAGGGTGTTGGCGGTTGCCAGGCCCTGGTCGTTGTGGCAGTGGATGCTGAGAATCGCCTTGTCTATATTCGGCGTGTGCTCCCTGATATACCCTATGAGCTCGGTGAACTCGCCCGGCAGTATGTAACCCACGGTGTCCGGGATGTTGACCGTGGTCGCACCTGCCTCGATCACCGCCTCCAGGATCCGGCACAGGAAGTCCCTGTCGCTCCTGGACGCGTCCTCGGCCGAAAACTCCACATCATCGGTCAAGCCCTTGGCGTAGCGCACCGCCTCTACGGCTGACCGAACCACTTCGTCCCGCCCCATCTTGAGCTTGTGCTCCATGTGGATATCCGACGTGGCGATGAAAATGTGTATCCTGGGGCTCGCCGCATCCTTGACCGCCTCCCACGCCTGGTCTATGTCCTCCTTGGAGGTCCTGGCAAGGGCGGCCACCTTGAGCCCCCGCACCTTGTTGGCCACGGCCTGGACCGCCTCCAGGTCGCCCGCCGACGCCGCCGGAAAGCCGGCCTCTATCACGTCCACACCCAGCTTCTCCAGCTGGGTGGCTATCCGCACCTTTTCCGCCTGGTTCATGCTCGCCCCGGGGGACTGCTCCCCGTCCCGGAGCGTGGTGTCAAACACTACAATCTGATCCTTCATGGCAAAGAAGCCTCCGTATCAAGGAATTACTACTCGGTCAAAGAAAAAT
>JBKHIW010000232.1:0-4156 GCA_046538465.1 Desulfobacteraceae bacterium
GCGAGCCTGGAGCTTGCTATGAGCGGGGTGCTGGGCGTGGCGTATACCGTCAACACCACCAGCGCGAGATAGGTTAAAACCACCCCTTTTACCACCGCCAGTCCCGCACCCAGCGTCCTATCCAACCACCCTAGAGCCGTCTTCCTGAAAAGAAGCCTGAGCGCCCGGCCGACCAGGGCGCAGGCCACCAAAACCCCGATGAATACCAGCCCGAAGCTCAGGATCTGCAAGTATGAAAACCCGGAAAGATAGGGCCTCAGCAGCTCGGTCACCTTGGGCATCAGCCTTATACCGGCCAGAATCCCCAGGACCACACCCGCCAGCGAGGCCACTTCAGCCACGAAGCCCCGCAGCACCCCCCTCAACACCAAAACCGCCATCAACACGAGTATTGCTATATCCAGGACATTCATGTCGTGGTTCTAGCAGGACCCTGATGTTTCGTCAAGGTGAATATCTCCATCTGGTTCGGTTTAACACATTGTTAACAGGCGCATTTTTCTATCCACCCCGGTTCTTCGACCCGGGCCGTCTTTGCGGTTGTTTGGCTCCGGGCTTTGTGTTACCTAAATTCCAATCAGATGAATTTCCGGGCGCCGCTCCGCCCGCGAGCCCGGAGCGGGGCGGCATGTTTATGGAGTTGACTCAATGCCAAGCGAACAAGCAAGACTGGACCTGATCACCCGATTGGTCTCGGACATAAATGAAGTAAAGGATATGGATCTACTTCTGGAGCGTATTCTTTCCGCTGTGAGGCGGCTTCTCAATGCAGACGCCGGCTGCATATACGTCAAGGAAGGAGAAACTCTGCACTGCAGCCAGGTTCAAAACGACACGTTAAACAGGCGCTCAGGAAAGGACCGGAGGTTTTCCTACAATACTTTTTCCGCTCGGGCCAACAATGGGTCTGTAGCCGGATATGCGGCTAAACACAACCGGACTGTAAATATCCCTGACGTATACGATCTTGACCCGTCCGCCCCGTATACATTCGACAGAAGCCACGACCGGGCAACCGCCTACCGTACTCGATCCATGCTCACTGTTCCCATAAACAACCACAGGGGCGAGGTCTTGGCGGTCTTAGAGGCTGTAAACGCACTTGATCCAGGGGGGCGGGTAGTGCCTTTTTCCGCTTCGGACGAGGGCCTGGTCCTGAACTTCGCCGCCAGCGCGGCCCTGGCCCTTGAAAGGGCCCATATGACCCGCAGCCTGATTCTCAGGATGATAAGCATGGCCGAGCTCAGGGACCCGGCGGAGACCGGTCCCCATGCAAACAGGGTGGGGGCGTACTCGGCGGAGATATACGAGGAATGGGCGAAGCGCAGGGGTCTTCCGCCGGATCAAATCGAGACTGAGAAGGACGCCCTGCGCATGGCGGCCATGCTGCACGACGTGGGCAAGGTGGCCATAAGCGACCTGATCCTAAAGAAGCCGTCACCACTTGACATCAACGAGTTTGAGACCATAAAGAGCCACACCTACCTGGGTGCTCGCCTCTTCCGCGATATGAGCTCGGATTTCGACGAAATCGCCACAGAGGTGGCTATGAATCACCACGAGCGATGGGACGGCAAAGGGTATCCGGGATTCATGGATCCTTCGACAAAGAGGCCGATGCCTGGGTTTGAGATGTGCAACGGCCTGCCAAGGCCGAAAAAGGGCGAAGAAATACCACTGTTCGGGCGGATAGTGGCTGTTGCCGATGTCTATGACGCCCTCAGTTCCGCCCGCTCATACAAGGAGCGTTGGGACGAAGACAGGGTGCTCCATGAAATTGAGCGCTCTGCTGGGACCCAGTTCGATCCGGAAGTGGTGGAGTCATTTTTCGGATGCCTGGATGTGATGAAGGCTGCAGGCACGCGCTATCCGGATCCGAAGTGAGGGAGCACTGATGAGATGGGCCTTGGGCAAGTCGGTATGCATGTTTGCGGCGGTTTTTGCAGGGCTGATCCTCGCTCCCGCCCCTGCCGCGGGCGAAGTGGTCAAGGTGATGGTCAGCATACCTCCACAAGCCTACTTTGTAGAACGGGTGGGGGGCGAACATGTGGAGGTGGAGACCTTGGTGCCACCGGGGAAATCACCAGCCACATACGAGCCTACCTCCAGGCAGATGGCCGCTTTGAGCGGAGCCCGGGTTTACTTCCGCATCGGAGTTCCGTTCGAGCAAGGGCTGATCGGCAAGGTAAAAAGGATGTTTCCCGAGCTTCCTGTCGTGGATACAAGGAAAGGGGTAAAACTCAGGTATTTCGGTAAAAGGAAGGAGGGGGAGCCACCTGACCCTCACATATGGCTGGACCCCGGCCGGGTCAAGGTACAGGCCCTCACGATTCTCGAGACCCTGGTCGAGTTGGCCCCGGATCACGGGGATGTCTTTGAGGCTAACTTGAATGAGTTTCATAAAGAACTGGATGGGTTGGACCGGATGCTGCGGGAGATCCTGAAGCCGGTGCGGGGGAGGCCGCTTTACGTTTTTCACCCCGCTTTTGGATACTTCTGCGAGGCTTACGATTTGAAGCAGGTGGAGGTGGAAACCGAGGGAAAAGAACCGGGCCCGCGCAAAACAGCCGCGCTGATTGACTCGGCACGAAGGGACGGCGTGCGGGTGATCTTTGTTCAGCCTCAGTTTTCGCGAAAGAATGCAAGAGTCATAGCCGAGGCCTTATCCGGCGCAATTATCCCCATAGATCCGCTTGCCCGCAATTACATGAAAAACATGAGAGACATCGCCCTGGCCGTAGAGGAGGGCCTGTCGAGGCCTGGGACGCCTCCGGAGGAATAAGTCCTGATGAAGAAACCCGTTGTTCTGATGGAAGATGTCTCCTTTTCCTACGATGCCCTGCCTGTGCTGGAAAAAGTAAACCTGGAGGTTGCCGAGCTGGATTTTATGTCCGTGGTGGGGCCCAACGCAGGGGGCAAGACCACACTTCTAAAGCTGATCCTGGGGCTTCTTCGTCCCGACACCGGCCGAATCCAGGTCTTCGGGCTCCCGCCCTTAAAGGCCAGGCCCAGGATCGGATACATGGCCCAGCAGTCCTCTTTTGATTTCCTTTTTCCGGTGAACGTAATGGATGTAGTCCTAATGGGACGACTGGGACACGGCGGCAGGGGGGGATTCTACGGCCGTTCCGACCGCCAGGCCGCGGAGGAGTCTCTGAAGCGTGTGGAAATGAGCGAGCTCCGCGACCGCCCTTTTTCCACGCTCTCAGGAGGGCAGCGCCAGAGAGTGCTGCTGGCTAGAGCCCTGGCCTCCGAGCCCGAGCTCTTGCTCCTCGATGAGCCCACCGCCAATGTGGACGCTGCGATCGAAAAGGAGCTCTTCGAGATCCTTGACGAGTTGAACAGAAAAATGACCATAATCCTGGTGACCCATGATCTGGGGTTCGTATCGGGATATGTGAAACGGGTGGCCTGCGTTAACAGACGCCTGGTAGTACATCCTACAAGCGCCATTACCGGGGAGATGATCAATGAACTCTACGGCGGGGACATGCGTTTGATAAGGCACGACCACCAGTGCGCGGAGAAGGGGCACGTGTGGAAGAATTTTTAACTGATCTCGGAAGACACGCCTTTCTTCGGAACGCCGTTTTGACCGGCATACTGGCCTCCATCCCCTGCGGAGTCATAGGCGCGTACGTGGTGAGCCGACGAATAACATACATCGCCGGCGCAATAGCGCACAGTGTTCTCGCCGGACTGGGGGCGGCCAGGTACTGCCAGACTGCCTGCGGAATCCACTGGATACACCCCATTCACGGAGCTGTGATCGCCTCGCTGGTCTCAGCCCTTGTCATAGGCATGGTCAGCCTGTATGGCCGGGAACGCGAGGATACGGTCATAGGTGCGGTATGGGCGGTGGGAATGGCCTTGGGCATCCTTTTCATCTATAAGACGCCCGGATACAACGAGGACCTCATGAGTTACCTGTTCGGGAACATACTCATGGTATCCTCAAGGGAGCTGTGGCTCATGATCGGGCTCGATGTCCTTATACTGGTTTTCTCACTGCTCTTCTACAACCGCTTCCTTGCTATATGCTTTGACGAGGAGTTCGCCCTGATAAGGGGAGTTCATGTCCGTTTTTACTATCTGGCCTTGCTCCAGAATACAAACAGCTCTCAGAAACCGGCAAACACTCCCTCTTTAACATATG
>JBKHIW010000233.1:0-4156 GCA_046538465.1 Desulfobacteraceae bacterium
TATTTTATACCGAGACCTTTCGGGTATATGCCAGCGGCGATGTAATAGGCACCGAGCTCGGGGGGGCGCTCAAGAATGTGATCGCTATAGGCGCCGGGGTGGCGGACGGCCTGGGGTTCGGGCACAATGCAAGGGCCGCTCTGATCACCCGGGGCCTTGCGGAAATCACGCGTCTGGCAGTAGCCATGGGAGCCTTGCCCCTCACCTTGGCAGGGTTGGCCGGCATGGGCGACCTTGTGCTGACCTGTACGGGCGAACTCAGTAGAAACCGAACCGTGGGTCTAAAGATCGGACAGGGGATGTGCCTCGAGGAGATCCAGTCGGGAATGAATATGGTTGCCGAAGGGGTTCGAACGGCGCTCTCGGCCCATGAGCTGGGAAAAAGGGAAGGCGTGGACCTTCCGATCACCGACCAGGTCTACGAGATCCTATACCGGGGGAAGGAGCCTAGAGACGCGTTGCGGGAGCTGATGACCAGGGAGCTTAAGATGGAGTTGGAGTACTAGGACTTCTTCGCCGCCACCCTCCCTGGCGCTCGGCTACCCGGGGGGGGAATAGGTCCAGGAATCTTTTGGGTAGAGAAAAAGCGGCCTTGTGTATAGCCGGGGTGTAGTAGTTCAGCTCGCCGAGCTCTTTTACCCTGGAAGGGTCTGATATGGCCTCTACAGGATCCGGGCCCAGAGAGCAGAATGCGAATCCTATAATTCCGGTGGTGTAAGTCGGGACCATGGTGTTGTAGTAGGCGGCAACGGGGTAGATTTGCGGGATGAAAGCGAACAGCTCTCGAACCAAATCGCCGAAGATGAAACATGACTCGGACTGGGTGACGGCAATGCCTCCAGGGCGGAGCGCGGCACGGAGATCCCGGTAGAAAGGCCGCTGGAAGATCCCGGCGGCCGGGCCTATCGGGTCCGAGCTGTCTACGAGAATGACATCCCAGGAGGCCGGGGAGGATCTTACAAATTCCAGCCCGTCTTCCACATTGACCCGGGCTCGGGGGTGGTCAAAGGCCGCGGAGGCCCAGGGGAAATGGTCCCGAGCCGCCCGAATTACCTCCGGATCGATCTCGCAAAGGACCGCTTGTTCCACCCGGGGATGCCGGAGAACTTCCCGCAGCGTGGCGCCGTCGCCCCCCCCGAGGATCAGGACCCGGGCGGGTTGGGGATGGGTGAGAAGAGGCACATGAACAAGCATCTCATGATACCCGCTCTCATCATATTCAGTAAGCTGGATGTTGCCGTCCAAGACCAGGATCTTTCCCAAAGGCCCGGCCTCGGCGACAACCAGGTGCTGGTAGGGCGTGATCTTGTCCTCCAGGACGCGGTCAATACCCACCGCAAGGGCGTAATGCCCCTCCAGCTCCGGTTCTTCCACATAGAGAGTTCCGGAGCGGATTCGGTAGAAAGTGGAGCGGTCCGGCAAGAGGGTCCTCCACGTTTAAAAGAGCCTTCCGAAAAGGGACTGCCTCAGGCTTTCCGGTATGCGGCGGCCCGCCTAGGCCGCACAGGGAAGCCGCATATATCAAGTCTCCGGGACTTTGGTGCAGGTCCCCGGCTTGTGATGAATCATGTCGTCCGGGAGGTCGAGCATCCCCCTTGTCAAAAGCATCTTTTGGATTGACCCGGCCCTGAACCCCGAGCGCAGGATATGTGCGGCCTTTTCCATGTCGATCTGGTCCCCGCAGGTGAAGACGTCTACAGCGGCATACCCGTACTCCGGCCATGTGTGTATGGAAAAGTGGGACTCTGAAATAATCACCACGCCGCTTACACCCTGCGGTGCGAATTGATGGAAGAAGGTTTCAACCATGGTGGCCCCGGAGGCCTTCACCGCCTCGCTCATTACCCGGCTCACGGCTTCGCGGTCGTCCAAGATCGCTGATGGGCATCCTTCGAGTTCGAGAATCAGGTGCTGTCCGAGTGATTTCATAGCCGCCCCCTCGATGCGCTCGGCTTCCCCGCGCCGGCCACCCGGGAATGACCGGCCCCGGCAGCGACAGGACAAAGAAAGCACTCCACCTCGTGCCTTCTTCCTCCGGCAGGAAGTTTGCTGCGGCCTGCGCTCAAGCCTCGGGCCGGGTTTTTTCCGTTCTCCTAGCCGGGTTCCCGGGGGCCCTACGCCCCGGCGGGAAGCCTCTGCATGGCTAACCCCCTCGTGTCAGGGTTTTGTGTTGCAAACCCTCGGGAATATTACCTTATCAACCCGAGTGAGAATACCAAAGCGAATAGTATATCCCGAGCAAAAATGGGTGTCAATAGTCGGTGTCCGGTTGCGATTCCTCCCACCGGCCTTGCAGACCGCCGGCCGCCGGCATAGTATGGACGCGGCCGAGATAAGCTGCCGCGGGAGGGCCCGGATATGGCTGATATAAACTTGAAGGCCTTGGAAGCCGGCCTGGAAGGGACTCTTTTTTCAGACAAGCTGGTATATCACTACAGCGTAGATTCGACCAACCGAGTGGCCAAGGATTTCGCGCTCCGGGGCGCACCAGAGGGAACGGTGGTCCTGGCTGAGGAGCAGAGAGCGGGGAGGGGGCGAATGGGCCGGGTGTGGGTGTCTTCGGCCGGATCAAATCTGACCTTCTCGATGCTGCTGCGGCCGGGGTTTCAGCCGGATCGGGTCTTCACCCTGACTATGTGTCTCGGCTTGGCTGCGGCGCGCGCGGCCGAACAGACGGCCGGGGTGTCGCCGGGGCTCAAATGGCCGAACGATCTTTACCTTTCTGGAAAGAAGCTCGGGGGGATCTTGACCGAGTTTTCGGTAAGGCGGGGGCGGGTTACATATGCAGTGTTGGGCTTGGGCCTCAATGTCAACTCGCACCCCACGGATCCGGCCCTGAACCGGGAGGCCACCAGTATAAGGGAAGAGGCGGGCCGGAAGGTGGATAGAACCCGCCTCCTGGCTTCCCTTCTGCGCTTGTTCGACCTCTATTACCGAGATATTCTGGGCGGCCGGGTATCCGAGTACATGGCTCGCTGGAATGAGCTTTCAATTGTCTTGGGGCGGAGGGTGAGCGTGGAGACGGATTCCGGGGCGGTGAGCGGGACCGCTTTGCGCATAGACGGAAGAGGAGCGCTTGTTGTGAGGGATGAGACCGGGTCGGAGCGGGTCATTGTTTGCGGAGACGTCTCCCTCCGGATGTAATCTCCGCCCGCCCCAGGCCCTGTTTTCACCCAAAGGTCTGCTCCACCCAGGCGCGCAATTCGTCTCTGAGCCGGCGGTATGCGTCCCGCCGATCCGAAGTGCTCGACGGCGAGGCCGGAGGCTCCTCAAACCCCTTATGAAAGGAGACGGCGGCATTTGGGAACAGAGGGCATACCTTTGCCGCACGGTCGCACAGGGTGACGACGAAATGCACGGGTAGGCGGCTGACTTCCCCCACACTCAGCGGCTGCCGGGGCGAGGTCTCAAAACCCGCCTCTTCCAACACCTCCTTGACCAAAGGATCAGGTGCGCCGGGTTCGGTGCCCGCGCTCACGGCCTCGTAACGGCCGGGAAAGAGGCTGTTTACCAGGGCCTCGGCCATGGGTGAACGGACTGCATTCCTGCTGGAGACGAAGATAATCCGCCTAATGGTTCCGGGTTGATTCATAAAAAGCTCTCCTCCTAGTCGCGGATAATATGGGGAGAATCGCTTTTTGTCAACCGACCGCGGGGCGGCAAGGCTTACGGCACGGCGCTTTTATGGAGATCGGCACGGCTCGCTATATAATGGGAGTGGGAAGGAATATGGATTATACTTTCTTAGTCTCCTAATTCAGCCATGTAATCATCATAAAGCGTTTCTAATGCCAGTTTGTGTTTGGCCTCCTCTTGTCGTAGCACCTTTAAGATCTTCAATAGCTCGGGATCATCCGTCTTTTCGGATAGATCCTTATAGAGTTGAAGGGCCTTTTCTTCCCGTTTCATGGCGAGCCTCAGGATGTCGGGATAAGACATCCCCTTTTCAGGCGACATATCGACGAGATAGTTGCTTCGCTTGATGTCCGAAATCCATTCAAATTTATAGTCCGCCAGACCGACTTCCCCTGTGAGAAGCCCTTGCAGCAAGGCCTCATGTTTTCGCTCTTCATCATCGAACGTCTCAAAGAGCTTCTTCGCTCCTGAGTATTCTTCTTGTTTGCTGGCGGCTTCGTAGAAGGCTATGGCTTCGCGT
>JBKHIW010000234.1:0-4141 GCA_046538465.1 Desulfobacteraceae bacterium
TATGACCAGGTTGGTCCACTTTGAAGGCTCAACCCTTTCGCTCTTCACCGCCTCGAGCGCCTTGGCCTGGCGGTTGGCTGAAGGCTCCCTTTTCCCCCCCTTGCCCTCTTTGGCCCTTATCTTTTTGCTCTCTTGTTCGGCCATCAGACCCCGTAGACCTCCATGTAGGCATCGAACACCGCCTTGGTCTCCCGGTCCATGGGCCGCCTCTCTCCCCGGATCAGGACCGGAATGCCTTCCTCATAGATGTAATTCACTATATCACGAATACCGGCTACACTGAAGACCCGGACGCCGGTCCTAGCGGTGAATGAACCCACCGCGTCATCCGCTCCCGCCCGTTCCAGGGGCCTGCCCTCGTGGTCGTAGACCGCGGTGGTCTGCTCGCGGTCCACCCCGATTCCTATGCCTGTCCAATGGATCCTTAAGCCCCTTGCCACGGCCTCCGCCCCGACCCTTTCCATGAGGTCCTCTTTGGTGCCCATGGAGGTGGCTACATCATCCACCATGAAGATCCTGCAGCCGTCGAAAAGCGTCCCGTTGACCAGGACACTTCTCCCCAGGCTACCTTCACCGTGGGTCTTGGCCTCTTTCCTGTCATAGTCGAAAAGGAGATCCACCCCGTGCCCGCGGTAGAGGGCCGCCGCGGCCGCCAGGGCGATTGCGCTCCCCTTGTATGAAGGGCCGAGTATGATGTCCGAGGCGTCGGATAGTCCCTGTTCGACCATCATGTCGGCAAAGTGTGCCCCCAGCTCCATGGCCAGCCTGCCGGTCCTGAACATGCCCATGTTGACAAAGTAAGGAGTGGGTCTTCCGTCCTTCAGCCTCAGCCCGTCCTCGAAAAAAAGGGCCCCGGAATCGGCGAGTGTCCTGGATAGTCTTCTCTTGTAAGATTCCATAAAAACTCCGGCGATTCTCGCCATTCACGCTACTACCAGAGCGCATCCCTGGTGTCAAACAATGTCGCTATTGCAGATCAAAGGCCTCCAGCGCCTGGGGAATCAGCCGGCGGATCACGGACTCCTTTTCAAAGGCGCCGGCCGAGGCGAACTTCGGATAATCAGGATGGCTCCGGCTGAGTACCGGGATCCCGGCCTGAACAGCAGGCCCTATGTCCTCGAACTCGGTCACCAGCTCCACCAGGCTCCGCCCTTCCCCCGGATACCTATCCAGCCACCCCAGGCGCCTCATCACCTCGAATCTGAGCAGATCCAATACGAAGAGATAGCGGTCCATGACAGCGAGCTTTCCGGAGGGGCGAAGCTCTCGTACCTCCAGGCCCGACCCCAGTCGCAGCAGATTGGTGATCATGTCGTGCAGGTAGAAGGAGGCGTCTTCCTTTCCCCGGGCCAAAAATAAAAGCGTTGAGTCAGAGAGGTCCTGGGGCCCGGTGGACAGATCGAACTCCTCCCCGAAGCGGGAGCGCCAGTTGCGAAAGGCCTTCCTTGCAGCAGTCCTGAGCCTTGCACCGTCCAAATCCACTACATCGGCCATAAGGGAGCTCCTACAGCGGATGGCCGCACCTCTCGCACGTCCGTCCCTTGATCTGCTTCAACCCGCACTGAGGGCACATGGTGAACCGCTCAAGGGGCGGGATCTTGGCCGAACCCGTTCGGCGCGGGGCCTCCTTCGCCGTTCCGTCCTCCTGGATGAGCACCCTTCCCCCGGCCTCTCGAACCGCCTCGGCATAGCGCCGCGCATACCCCAGGCTCATGTTTCGCTTCATCACCAGCGGCCGTTCCGCTGAGAGAAGCCTGTCCATGGACGCGGGGTCCGCCCCCAACGCCTTCATGCGCCTTCGGAAGGCGTCTTCCGAGGTCAGCAGCTCTAACAGCACCACTTGGTAGATCTTAAGCATAACGGCTGATATCTCGATTCATTGATTAATTCTACCCAAAATCGGCCCATAAGACGATCCGGCCTGAAAAGGAGCAACTCAAGATCCACTACGCAACCGTTTAAAAAGTCACATCGGCCTTGAGAATCAATCCGGAAGCTGTGCCAGGCAGGCCTTTACGAATCCGTAGAACAACGGTGCGGGCTTTTCCATCCTGGATTTGAGCTCGGGATGGGACTGGGTGGCCACAAAGAACTTCCGCCCGGGCAGCTCTATGAACTCCACCAGGCGTCCGTCTTCCGATAGGCCTGAAAAGACCAGGCCTTTTTCCTGCAGGAGCTCATGATACTCCGGATTGACTTCATAGCGGTGCCGGTGGCGCTCCGAGGCCTCGGCCGCATTGTAGAGGCTCCGCACCAGAGTTCCATCCTTGAGAAGCGCCCGGTAGGCACCGAGCCGCATAGTCCCGCCCTTTTCCCTTATCTCCTTCTGCTCGGGCAGGATGTCGATCACCGGATGGGGGGTGTCCGGGTCGAACTCGGTGGAGTTGGCCCCTTCCAGGCCGCATACATCCCTCGCATACTCTATCACCGCCAGCTGAAGGCCCAGGCACAGCCCCAGAAACGGTATATCCTGCTCCCTGACCGCCTTGATTACGTCTATCTTCCCCTCGGTTCCCCTGGTCCCGAAACCGCCGGGCACCACCACGCCGTGGACACCCTGGAGGCACCGGGTGTCCCTCAGCTCGGAGGTCTCCACCCAGCGCAGGTTGATCCTGGACCGGAGATGAGCGGAGCAGTGATTAAAGGCCTCTATAATGGAGGCGTAGGAGTCCTCCAGCCTGGTGTACTTCCCGCACATCGCCACGGTGATCTCCCGCTCAGGGTTGCGCAGGTTTTCGATATACTCGCGCCATCTGCCCAGAAGCGGAGGGCTGTATATGTTCAGCTTCTTGTGGAGTATCTCCGAGAGCCCCTCCCCCTCGAATACAAGGGGTATCTCATAGATGTCTTCCACGTCCAGCCCTGTTATGACCGCCTCAGGGGCCACATCACAGAAATTGGCGATCTTTCGCTTGATCTCCTGAGTCAGATAGTCCCGGCATCTCCCGATAATGATGTCCGGGAATATGCCCCTCTGCTTGAGCAGGTTCACGCTCTGCTGGGTGGGTTTGGACTTCTGCTCGTTCACCCCGTGAGGGATGGGCACATAGGTGAGATGGACGTAAACTATGTTTTCCCGGCCCACGTCCTCCTTCATCTGGCGCATGGCCTCCAGGAAGAGCTCGTTTTCAATGTCGCCCACGGTGCCGCCGATCTCCACGATCACCAGACCGGCCGACTCCTCTCGGGCGATCTCGAAAATGTGCTCCTTTATGGTATCGGTCACATGGGGGATGTACTGGACGGTCTTGCCGAGGTAGTCGCCTCTCCTTTCCTTCTGCCTGACCATGTCGAAGACCTTGCCCATGGTCAGGTTCCACTTGGACTTGCAAGTAACCCCCACGAAGCGCTCATAGTGGCCGAAGTCCATGTCCACCTCGCCGCCGTCGTCCAGGACAAAAACCTCGCCGTGCTCGTAGGGGTTCATGGTGCCCGGGTCCACATTCAGGTAGCCGTCGCACTTGATCAGGACCACCTTGAGCCGGGAGGAAAGGAGGTGTCCGATCGAGGCGGCGGCTATCCCCTTGCCGAGGCCCGAGAGCACGCCCCCTGTAACTATGACGAACTGGGTCGGTGTCTTGGTCACTTTACTCTCCACGCACGCTGGGATGCGCCGGTCGGATAAGACGGATGAAATTGACAGTCTAGCAAGTAATAGAATTTAAAGCCAACCGCCTCAGGCAGTCAAGCCGAAACGCCTGCCCGGCCCGTCCTGGTCCCGGCCGGATATGCCCTGTAAACACAATATCTTCCACTTCAACTCTTTCCGATACAATATATCTTGACATTTGACAGTCCGGGCCGTAAGCTATTTCACTATAAAAGCCGGGGGGGGAACCAATGCAAGAATCGCTGAGGGTGCTGGTAGTGGACGATGATCCCGCTGTCACCGACCTGTTGGTGGAGGGGCTCAAGATACAGGGCTTCAACCAGGTGGAGCGGGCTTCAGAAGGACGGGAAGCGGTGGAGAAGTACCGGATGTTCCTGCCGCAGGTGGTCATAATGGACTTGGCCATGCCGGTGATGGACGGTTATCAGGCCTCTCTTCGCATCAAGTCATTGGACCCGTCCGCCCGGATAATAATTCTTACCGGAAATCCGGATGACCCCAGGGCGGGAAGAATCCTCTCGGAGGGACTTG
>JBKHIW010000235.1:0-4117 GCA_046538465.1 Desulfobacteraceae bacterium
CGGAAAGATCGACGCCAGCCTTTGAAGAAAGGACTCCACCTCCGCCCGGAGTCGGTCCTCTTGGACGGGCCCAGGGAGATAGGCCTTGAGAGGCGCACCTTCCCCTGGTTCTTCGACAATACCCTCGCAGCCCAGCTCCAGGAGAAACGCGCTTATTGCTTCACGGGCGGCCGGATCGTACTTTTCCACTTTGATTTCGAGCCAGCCGCGGTTACCCGGTCTCACTAAGCGGCTTTCCGAAACACGTAGCTCAGCTGCCCGTTGGGCAATTGGTGGGCCAC
The DNA here is from genome assembly GCA_046538465.1 of Desulfobacteraceae bacterium. Taxonomy (GTDB): domain Bacteria; phylum Desulfobacterota; class DSM-4660; order Desulfatiglandales; family HGW-15; genus CAZYJR01. The sequence continues at coordinate 282 of JBKHIW010000235.1, forward strand.
GGTTTCCATCTCCATTCCCACCTTGATCTCGTCTTCCGGGACGTCAGGGGCGATCCGGCCGAACACCTTGTAGTCACCGTAGTCAAGCAAAGCGATGGAATACGGCAGGTCGTCACCGAAACCCTGGGGGGCATACTCCAGCTTACTGAAGCTGACCAGCCTGCCCCTGCCGGACACCTCGAACCATTCCATGTTTCCCCCCAGGCAGCGGTAGCAGTCCGCCCTGGGCGGAAAGAACATCATGCCGCAGTCCTTGCAGCGGGTACCCATCACCCTGCCCTGCTCCAGGTGGTCAATGAAATCATTGACCTTGGTGGTAGCCGTAAAAGGGACGGTCCCGAACTTTTTGAAGCGTGCGTCTATCTCCTTCTTCTTGCCCATTTTCACCTCCCCAAAATGGTGACGTTTCCATACAGACCCACGCCCCCTATATTGTGCACCAGGCCGATTTCCGGGTCCTTGACCTGCATATCCCCGGCCTCGCCGCGGAGCTGAAGTACTATGGTTCGTATCTGGGAGCCGCCGGTGGCGCCTATGGGATGGCCCTTGGACAAAAGGCCTCCGTCCACGTTGACCGGTATGCTCCCTTCCTTGTATGTCTCTTTGCCTCTGATCAAGTCCCGCCCTTCACCGGGCTTGGCAAAGCCCAAGTTCTCATAGGCCATAAGCTCGGCTATGGTGAAGCAGTCGTGAACCTCGGCCACGTCGATATCTTTAGGGGTGATTCCGGCCATCTTGTAGGCCTCTTCTCCGGCCTTGATCCCCACGGAAAGGCCGGTCAAGAGATCCCGGCCTGCAAGGTTCACCGCTTCGGACGCCGCACCCAGCCCCAGGATCCAAACCGGCTTGTCACTGAAGGCGCGCGCCTTTTCCTCGTTGGCAACGATCACGCAAGAGCTTCCATCTGCATTGGCACAGCAATCCCCCACCCTCAGCGGGCTTGCCACGGGCGCGGACATGGGGCTCTCGGGGTCGTTGAACATCCCGAGCTCCACCGCCTTTCGATAGACCGCCTTTTCATTGATCTGACCGTAGGTGGAGGCCTTGACCCGGATCAGCGCCAAGTCCTCCTGGCTGGTGCCGTACTTGTCCATGTGGGCGCGGGCGTACATGGCGTAATAAGCCGGCATCATGGTCCCGAAAGGGCTTTCCCACTGGATGTCCGCGCCACGTCCCATACGTTCCTGGGACTCCGAGGAGGTAATCTCGCTCATCTTCTGAAACCCTATCACCGCCACGGAGTCGTGCAGCCCTGAGCTGATCAACGAGTAGGCCAGGCGCAGGCCGCTGCTGCTCGAAGAGCAAAGCGTCTCCACGTAAAAGGTCGGCTGCGGTATCAGCCCCATGTACTCGGCGAACACCCCCGCGGGCGAACGCTGCTTGTCATACTCCGGGGCCGAGCAAATCACTGAGGCGCCTATGTCCGCCGCGCTCATCCCGGCGTCCCTCATGGCCTCCTTGAACCCCTCGAAAGCCAGTTCTCTGATGGAACCCGGGTATCCCCGGACAAAAGCGCTTTGCCCCACTCCTATTATCCCTACCTTTCCCATAAACTACCTCCAATTCCTTTTCTGTCGGGGACTCCGTGTGCCCGTCCCGTTACTCGGCGTTATGTGAAAAACCCGTTAAAATATGCGAATGAACTATGAGGGAGTTGCAAAAAGCCCCTGACCTAGTTATCTGCCCTAATAGTTTCGGGGGTTACAACGTTCCCAGCGGCGGTGGAGCGGATTTTTGCGACACCGTCAACTATAAGGAACCCGGAGAAGAGGGTCAAGGCAAAAGGCCCTCCAGGCTGCAGTGCCGGGCGCCGTGGGTCACCGGAGTGTTTCCATGAGGACGGCGGCGATCCGCCCGCATGCCTTTCGGCTCTGTTCCTCGGAGGGGCCTTCCACCATGATCCGGCAGAGAGATTGAGTCCCGGAGTAACGGACCAGGACCCTTCCCCTGGGCCCCAGCTCGGACTCCACTTCACTGATAACCTTTTGCACCTCGGGGATGCCCTCCAGCGGCGGCTTGCGGCGAACCTCCACGTTCACCAGCTCCTGGGGGAAGACGGTCATGGCGCGGGCAAGCTCGGAGAGGGGCCGTCCCTGCCTCAGCATGCACGAGATCAGCCGGAGCCCACTCAAAATGCCGTCCCCTGTGGTGTGGCGGTCCAGGAGTATAATGTGGCCGGATTCTTCGCCGCCCAGAACAGCCCCCAGCCGCTGCATCTCCCGGAGCACCTGCCGATCGCCGACCCCCGCGGCATAATGAGTTATGCCCAGCCCGGAGCACGCCTCCCTGAGCCCCAAGTTGCTCATCACCGTGGTTACCAGGATGTCTTTTGCAAGCTCCCCCCGCTCCTTCATGTCGGATGCGATGATCATCAATATTTGATCGCCGGTCAGCCTGGCCCCCCTTTCGTCCACTGCTATGAGCCTGTCGCCGTCGCCGTCAAAGGCGAGTCCCACCTGGGCCCCTGTCTCCCGCACCCTCTCCTGGAGTCGCGAAGTGTCTTCCGAGCCGCACTCCAGGTTGATATTCCTCCCGTCCGGCCGGTCGTGAAGCACCTCTACCCGGGCGCCCGTATAGGCGAACGCCTCGGGAGCGGCCCTGAAAGTCGCGCCGTTGGCCGTATCCAGCACTATCCTCATGCCCTCGGCAAAGAACCCGGAGTCAAATCCCTTAGAGACAAAGGTGGTGTACCTCGCTACAGCGTCTTCCACCTTTTTCAAGGGCCCGATCTCTCCGTTCAAAGGGAGTGCAGAGGGCGGATCCGTATTGGACATGATCCGCTCCAAATCCTCTTCCTCCTCGTCCGAAAGCTTGTACCCCTCCGCTGAAAACACCTTGAAGCCGTTGTCCTGGTAAGGGTTGTGCGAAGCCGAGATAACTATCCCGGCCCCTGCCCCCAAATCTTTGGTCAGAAAGGCCACCCCCGGGGTGGGCACCAAGCCCGCCCTCAGCACCTCGCCTCCCATGGAGGCGGCTCCCGCCGCTACTGCGCTCTCAAGCATCTCTCCTGAAAGACGGGTGTCCCGTCCCAGGACCACCCGGGCCGGGGCTCTCTGCCTGCGGCACCTCTCCACCACAGCCCTTCCGAGATCCACGGCGGTATGAACGTCCACCGGCGGATGATTGGCCCGCCCCCGGATACCGTCGGTGCCGAAGAGCCTACCCATGACGTGCCGCCCCTTTCCCTCGACCCTTAAAGAGCCTCATTGAAGGGATCATGGAGGACGCCCGACCGCACCGGTCCTCCACCACCTTCTCGAGCCAGCGGGTGCCGGCTGCGGCTCCGGCCTCGGGAAGCGCCTGGATGCTCTGAACATACGGATCCCGGTAGCGGCTGCTCAACGACTCCAGGGAGGAAAGAAATTCGTCCCTGTCCCACGCCCCGGCCTGAAGAGATCCACCCTGTTCCAGAAAAAGGCCGGCAAGCTCGTCCATGCGCTCGTTCAATTCCCGCTTCTGCCGGGCGGAGGCCTCGGATGCACCTCCCTTTTCCAGCGCGGCCATCATGTTGGCGCACATACCCTTGATCCTCTTTATCCTCTCCTCCTTGGCCGCTCGCAGTCTTTCAATCGCCCCTGACCAAAGGGCTTCGCCACCGGTCTTCTCATGTAAGAAGGGCCTCCTTACGTAAAGATACCAGGCTTCCAGGGCCGCCAAGTTTGCAAGATAATGGATATTCTTTTCCACGACCCTGCGCAGGCCGGAATAGGCACGAGGGATAAAATCGATAACCCCTCCCTTGGGAGGGGAACCCACCACAAGCTTGTTGGGCTCCAAGACGTCCCGCCTGAGTATGGTGCCGGCAGCCGCCACTGTGCCGTATTCCACGCGGAGAG
>JBKHIW010000236.1:0-4116 GCA_046538465.1 Desulfobacteraceae bacterium
GCGAAGATGGTGGAGTTCGGGGGCTGGGAGATGCCCATGACTTATCCCCCGGGAATCGTGGAGGAGCATCTCTTGACCAGGAAACAGGCCGGGCTGTTCGACGTATCCCACATGGGGCGGTTCGTGGTCAAAGGGAAAAAGGCCGCCTCCTTTCTCCAATACGCACTGACCAACAACGCAGAGGCCCTGGACGGCGCCGAGAACGGCGCCCGGTACACATTCCTTGCCGACGAGGCCGGAGGGGCGATTGATGATGCATACCTGTACCGGTTTCTCCAGGACGAATACCTCTTGGTGGTAAACGCCGCCAACAGGGAAAAAGACCTCCAACATCTCAACCGGGTCCTGGAGGACTTCCCGGAAGCCGGGTTGGAGGACAGGACTCACCAGACCGCGATGCTCGCACTTCAAGGACCGAAGTCCAGGGAAATCCTCGAGGATTCGACCGAAGGGGGCAGCCTGCCGGAACCGGTCAAAAACGCCGCCGGCCGCATTATAATCGCCGGGCGCGAAGTGTGGGCGGCCAGGACCGGGTACACGGGTGAGCCCCTCTGCTTTGAGCTCTTCCTGGCCGCGGAAGGCGCGGCCGAGGTCTGGGACCTGCTCCTGGAAAAAGGAGCCGTGCCCGTAGGCCTGGGCGCCCGCGATACCCTCCGTCTCGAGGCCGGCCTGCCCCTGTACGGCCACGAGCTGGGGCTGGATCCAGAGGGACGGGAGATCCCCATCATGGCCTGCCCCCTTGCAAGATTCGCCGTCAGCTTCTCTCCGCTGAAGGGCGAGTTCATCGGCAGGGAGGCCCTGTCGCTGCAGTTCGAGGCGCGCTCCAAGATCATGTCCCGCGACTATTCCATGCTCTCCGTCCTTCCCAGGCTTATCCGCCCTCTGGCGGTAACAGGCAGGGGGGTGGCAAGGGACGGCTGCAAGGTTTTCCGCGGCGACCGGCACGCCGGTTGGGTGACCAGCGGCACCATGGTCCCTTATTGGAAGACCGAAGGCCGAGGCCTTTCCACATACTGCAAGGACGAGCATGCCCTGAGGGCTATAGCCTTGGCCTACGTAGACGCAGACCTCCTCGACTACGACGAGCCGGAGGTGGAGATCCGGGGCCGCAGAGTCCCGGCCGCGTTGGTCCCTTATCACCTCAGAAGCGACGCCCCGCCGCTTGCGCGCCCCATTGTTTTCACGGGCCGCGCAGAGAAAAAAGACACGGATAGGCCGTCCCTTGCCAAGGCAAAGGGACTCTTGGAGGAGTCTGCGGCCAACACCATCTGGCGGCAGCGCTCATGCATCAACCTGATCCCCTCGGAGATGACGGCATCCCCCATGGTAAGGCTCCTTTCCATAATGGATCCTTCCTTCCGCTATGCAGAGCATCGCAAGGTGCGAGCCTTTTATGACGCCGACGTATTCTACTACCAGGGGACGGAGTTCATCGCCCGGGTGGAAAGGCTCTTGGCACAGGAGATAGCCGAATACCTGGGATGCACTGAGGCCGAGTCAAGGCTTATCAGCGGACAAATGGCCAACACCGCGGTATTCAGCGCCATGGTCCAATTTTTGAACAGGCACGATCCCAAGAGCGAGCCCCGGCGCATCAGCCGGGTCATGAACCACCACATCGGGAAAGGAGGCCACCTGAGCTCCCAGCCCATGGGGGCCTTGCGGGACTTTGTGGCCCGGGACCCCCGCACCGAGCGCCCTGCAGTGGTGAGCTTCCCGGTCTCTGCGGAAAACCCCTTTCTGGTGGATGTGCCCGCGGCCCTGGAGCGCATCGAGGCCTACCGCCCCGAACTCATCGTATTCGGAAAGAGCATGGTACTCCACAGGGAGCCCATCCAGGAAGTCCGCCGGTTCCTGGACGCAACAGACATCGATTCGGTGATCCTCTATGACATGGCCCACGTGCTCGGACTGGCAGGACCCCACTTTCAGCAGCCCTTTGAGGAGGGGGCGCACCTGGTTACAGGCTCCACTCACAAGACCTTTTTCGGGACTCAGAGGGGGCTGGCGGCAACCGCGCTCCACGAAGGGGAAGCGCTTTATCCCCTGTGGGAAGCGGTCGTCAACCGCACCTTCCCCGGCTCGGTCTCCAACCATCACCTCGGCAGCCTGCTCGGGCTCCTCATGGCCGCCTACGAAATGAACGCCTTTAAGGACCGGTACCAGCCCTTGGTCATGGCAAACGCCAAGGCCTTTGCCCGGGCCCTGAGTAACGCGGGGCTGGATGTGGCCGGAGACCCCTCCATCGACTTCACCGAAACCCACCAGGTGGTGGTCAAAGTGGGCTACGGCCGGGGACCGGAGTTCGCATCCCGGCTGGAGCAGAACAACATCATCTGCAACTACCAGGCCACCCCGGACGAGGAGGGGTTCACGGCATCCGGTGCCCTGAGAATGGGGGTGGCGGAAATGACCCGTTTCGGCATGGACAAGACCGCCTTCGAGGAGCTCGCCGACCTGATAAGGGACGTTGTGGCGGGCGGCATTGATGTGAAGGCCCGGGTGGCGGAGCTGAGGCAAAGGCACTCTGAACTCCGATTCTGCTTCAAGGACGATGAGCTTGCTCCCTTGATGGAGAAGCTCCACGACCTCGTCCGATAGCTCGGCAAGGGCGGCGTTGGAATAAACTCGCAAATGCTTGCATTGGCATCCTCGGCGGGTTAATTTTTGTCAAATCCTGACCGAGGATGCTTTCAAGATTCTCCAGCGACATTCTTGACTATGACCACACCCGGACCACAGCAGATCGCGATCAGAGCAATAATATGCCTGTCCGTCCTCATCCTGGCCGGATGCGCTTCTAAGACGCCCAAGCCGCCCCCCACACCCCCCCCTGCGCCCGAGGTCAGGCCGGAGGTCTCAGAGACCGCTTACTCGGTCCAGCTCGGCGCGTTCTCTGTACTGAAAAACGCAGTCAGACTGGCCCGATCACTCAGAGACACGGGACTGGAAGCATACTACTTCAAGCATGAATCGGGGCTTTACAAGGTGCGGATAGGAGATTTCCCCACCCGCGCCGAGGCCCTTGCCAGGGCGGAAGACCTGGCGGACCGGGACGTTGTGGAGGAATTCTGGGTGGTGGGCCCGGAGGATTACGCCCTGGCGCGCTCCCGCATCTATGGGAGCGGGATGCTCCGGGAGGAGCTGGTTAGGACGGCCGAGAACTTCATCGGCCTGCCCTACCAATGGGGCGGGTCATCCCCTGATCAAGGCTTTGACTGCAGCGGTCTTACCATGGCCGTTTACCAGTTGAACGGCATTAACATCCCCCGCTCCTCCCGTGATCAGTTCAGCAGGGGGAGGCCGATCCGGCGAGAGGAGCTCCATAAGGGCGACCTGGTGTTTTTCGCCACCAAAAGCAGCCGGCGGAAGGTCTCCCACGTGGGCGTATATGCAGGAAACGGCCGCTTTATACACGCCCCGGGAACGGGCAAGACCATCCGCACCGATACCCTGTCCAACCCATACTTCAGCCGCTGCTATGTCGGGGCCCGCACCTATCTCTGAGGGTCGCGGGGCCACCCCGCGGTGGTGATTACACAAAGACCGGGGCAGAAGCAAGGCTTCACCCTGATATCAGCCGCCGCCTTCGCCGCGCCTGCGCTCCTCGTCTCGGATCTCGCGGCGGAGTAGTTTTCCGACCTTGCTCTTGGGGAGCATATCCCGGAACTCCACGTACTGGGGAACCTTGTAAGGGGCCAAACGCTCGCGGCAGTGGCGAAGGAGTTCGTTCCCGCTCACTCCCCTCACATCCTCCCTCAATACCACTATGGCCTTTATGCGCTCTCCCACTTTTTCGTCCCGGACCCCTACCACGCAGGCCCCTACCACCGCCGGGTGATCCTGCAGCGTGGCCTCAATCTCCGAGCATGAGACCCGGTATCCCTTGTACTTTATGATATCCGCGCTCCTGTCCACGTAGTAAAGCTGCCCGTCCTCGTCCATTCGCACGAAGTCGTTCATCCTGTACCAGGTCTTGCCGTCTATCTCCACATAGGACTTGGCCGTCTCGTCCTGCTTTTTCCAGTACTCCGTGCTGATATACTCCGAGGTCACCAGGAGCTCGCCCGGGGCTCCCTGAGGCACTTCCTCAAGGGTCTCGGGATCCACGATCTT
>JBKHIW010000237.1:0-4102 GCA_046538465.1 Desulfobacteraceae bacterium
GGCATAGCCCTCCTTCTTATACTCTCTCAGGGGATCGAGCTGACCGTAGCCCCTGAGCCCAATTCCCTCCTTCATCTGCTCCATGTCCTGGAGGTGGGTCACCCATTCCTGGTCGATTACCTGGAGCAGTATGATCCGTTCGATCCGCGCAAGATCCTCTTCGCCCAGTTCATTCTTCCTCTCCTCGTAGGCCCGGCCGGCACCTTCCTGGAGCAGCCTGATCAGCTCCTCCTGGTCCAGCTCATTGAACTCTTCCTCGCCCAGGTCCTCAGGGCCTATCCTGGGAACGAAGCCGAACAGCCTGGAGGCGCCCTCCTTGATTCCCCTTATGTCCCAGTCCTCGGGAACGGACTTGGGATCTGTGTAGCGCTCCACCAAATCAAGGACCTTGGCCTCCATCATGTCCGTCACGATCGACTCCAGCTCCGCCCCCTCCAGCACCTCCCTGCGCAGGGAGTAGATGATCTCCCTGTGCTTGTTCATCACGTCGTCATACTCCAGGAGGTGCTTCCGGATATCGAAGTTGTGGGCCTCCACCTTTTTCTGGGCGTTCTCAATGGCCTTGGAGATCATGCCCGCCTCTATGGGTTGGCCTTCCTCCATGCCGAACCGCTCCATGATGGAGGAGATCCTATCAGAGCCGAAAATGCGCAGGAGGTCGTCCTCCAGGGACAGGTAAAACCTTGAAGACCCCGGGTCCCCCTGCCTCCCTGCGCGGCCCCGGAGCTGGTTGTCGATTCGGCGGCTCTCATGGCGCTCGGTTCCTACGATGTGGAGCCCTCCCAACTCCACCACCCCTTCTCCCAGCACGATGTCGGTCCCCCGGCCGGCCATGTTGGTGGATATGGTGACCGTGTGCTTCTGCCCGGCCTGGGCGATTATCTCGGCCTCCCGCTCGTGGTGCTTGGCGTTCAGGACCGAGTGGGGAACGCCTGCTCGCTTTAGGAGCTTGCTCAGCATCTCGGATTTTTCGATGGAAATGGTACCCACCAGCACGGGCTGGCCTTTGTCGTAAAGGGACTTGATCTCGTCCACGACCGCATTGAACTTCTCCCTCATGGTCTTGTAGATCACGTCGGAGTGGTCTACCCGGATCATGGGCTTATTGGTGGGTACCACCACCACCTCGAGATTGTATATGTTGCTGAACTCCACGGCCTCGGTGTCCGCGGTCCCGGTCATGCCGGCCAGCTTATCGTACATACGGAAGAAATTCTGGAAGGTGATAGTGGCCAGGGTCTGGTTCTCCCCTGCCACCTTAACCCCCTCCTTGGCCTCCACCGCCTGGTGCAGGCCGTCGCTCCACCTGCGCCCCGGCATCATGCGGCCGGTGAACTCATCCACTATTATGATTTGGCCGTCCTTGATCACATAGTGGACGTCCTTTTCGAACAGCCAGTAGGCCTTGATAAGCTGCTGCGTGGCGTGCAAAAGTTCCGAAGCCCTCATGTAGCGGCCCTCGAGCTCTCTCAGCCGCTCGGCCTTTTCGGATTCGTCCAGGTCCTCACTCTCCCGAATCTCATGCCCCTCGAGGTCCAGGTCCGGTAGCACGAACTCCCCCAGCCCGCCGCCTGAGAGGAGGTGTATGCCCTTGTCGGTCAGCTCCACCGAGTTGCCGCGCTCGTCAATCACGCAGTAGAGCTCCTGGTCCAGCTCAGGGAGCATCTTTTGGGCGCTCAGCATGCTCTCTGTTCGGTCGATCTGCTTTTTGAGAGCCGGGTTTTGGGCCACCAGATCCAGGAACGTCGAGTTCTTGGGATCCCCCCGCTTCACCTGGACCAGCTTTTCAATGGTGCCGTCGCCGTATTCGCCGCTCTTGAGGCGCGAGTCTATCTCGTTCAGGATGGAGCGGATCACGCCGCCCTGCTTCTTCTTGAGCTCGATCACCAGGGGCTTGACCTCCACAAAGGTCTCGTTGCCGCTCTTCTCCACAGGGCCGCTGATGATCAAGGGGGTTCGGGCCTCATCGATCAGGATGCTGTCCACCTCGTCCACAATAGCGAAGTTGTAGTCCCTCTGAACCAGGTCTGAGAGGTCGTACTTCATGTTGTCCCTGAGGTAGTCAAAGCCGAATTCGTTGTTAGTGCCGTAGGTGATGTCGCAGGCATAGGCCTGCTTCCTCTCGGCGTCGTCCATCCCGTGGACGATCACCCCCACGGAGAGCCCGAGGAGGTTGTAAATGCCCCCCATCCATTCCGCATCCCTGCGCGCGAGGTAGTCGTTGACCGTGACCAGGTGGCACCCTTTCCCGCTCAGGGCGTTCAAATATAGGGGCAGGGTGGCGGCCAGGGTCTTGCCTTCGCCCGTCTTCATCTCGGCGATCCTGCCTTGGTGCAGCACGATGCCGCCCAGTAGCTGGACATCGAAGTGACGCATCCCCAGCACTCGGGTCGAGGCCTCCCTTACCGCTGCAAACGCCTCGGGCAGCAAGTCGTCCAAGGTCTCCCCCTTTCCGAGGCGCTCCCTGAACTCGTCCGTCTTCGCCCTCAGATCCTGGTCGGACAGCTCCCGGTACTCGGGCTCCAGCGCGTTTATGCGCTCCACCAAGGGCCTCATGCGCTTTAGCTCACGCTCGTTCTTGCTCCCGAAAAGTCCTTTTACTATCTTTCCAAACATCATCTTTCTCCCCTTCCAAGGGAGTCCCTTGAACATTGACGGAGTTGCAAAAAGCCTTTCACCTAGTTATCTGCCCTTGTAGTTTCAAGGGGTTACAACGTTCTCAGCGGCGGTGGAGCGGGTTTTTGCGAGACCGTCAACATTGACGGAGTTGCAAAAAGCCCCTCAAGAAGCTTCTCTCCGGCCCCGGCTTCAAAAGGCCTGGGCCGGGGGTGGATTCCCTACTCCACCGCCGACCTGATAGTATACATAAAAAGAGACAGGATAAAAACGGAAACTAGTTGAGGATATACTTGCGGGGGTCCACCGGCACGCCGTTCAGGTGGACCTCGTAATGGAGATGCGGCCCGGTGGTGCGGCCAGTAGCTCCTACAAGCGCTATTTCCTGGCCCCGTCTTACGCGCTCGCCCTTTTTCACCAATATATCGCTCAGGTGCGCGTACCTGGTCTTAAAGCCGTTTCCATGGACAATGGTAACCACCTTCCCGTAGCTGTGGTTGGTGCCGACGCTTCCCACCACGCCGTCGGCAGGGGCTACTATCGGAGTCTTGGGCGGCGCGCAGATATCCAGCCCGTGATGGAACTCCTCCTGCTCGGTAAAAGGAGATATCCGGGGCCCGAATTCCGAGCTCACCCACCCATCGGTCGGCCAGATGGAAGGGGTGGCCTTGAGCATGGCCTTTTGATCCTTCAGGTAGTCGTAGAGCTCCTTTTTCTCCTCGATACGCACCGCCACTTCTTCCTCGAGGCTGTCCAGGCTCTGATGCATCATTTTGACCAAACTCCGATGGGCCTTGTCCCGAGCCTTTTCCGCATCAAAGATATCCGGATCTGATCCTCCCATCCCCAGGAACTGGCCGTCGGAGCCGCCGTCGTCCATGTTCACCATGACTTTTAATTTCTTGTCAAAGGTGTACATCTCACCCACCTGCTCGCTTATCTCCTGTATCTTCTGAGACAGGGCAAGCAGCTGGACCTCTTGCTGCCGGTTCTCCTTGCGAAGCCTGGCCAGCTCCGGTGCTTCTTCCTTCAGCGCCTTGTAGTCAAAAAAGAGCCAAGTGAGTAGTGCGGCTGAACAAAAAGCAAAAAGAATGGTGAAAGCTATAAGGAAACGCGGAAGCTTGAACTGGCGTACCGTCCTTGCTCCCTCAGAGAGGAGCATTATAGTGATCTTTTTCACGGTCAACGACCTCTCACTAATAATTCCAATAAACGATGATCCATCAGGATTAAAAAGGGACAGGAAAGAGTTGCCGGATGTCTTTATCACAAAGCCCAGGGCATTGTCAACCGCTATGATCATCCGCCGGGATCCGGAGTATGTCCCTTGCCATGCGCAGGCTCACGCCTGGCGTGGCGGCTATCTCCTCGGCTTTGCGGGATAAAAGGGTTTCTACATCCCCGAATCGGCTCAAAAGGAGGCTTTTTTTCTTGGGGCCGATGCCGGGCACCGAGTCCAGCATCGAGGACCTTATGTCCTTGCCCC
>JBKHIW010000238.1:0-4095 GCA_046538465.1 Desulfobacteraceae bacterium
ACAGGGCCAACCCCTTGAGCGACCTGACCAAGAAGGCCTTCGAACACTACAAGGAGGTATACGACAGTCATATGGGGGCCTCCACTGTTTTCGCCTATATAGCACCCTATGTAATAGCGGACGCACTGGAGCGGGCCGGAAGCACCGACAGGGATGCTCTGAGAGATGCACTGGCCGAAACCCACATCACCGACCACATCCTGCCGCAGGGCCCGATTATTTTTGACGAAAACGGGCAGAACAAGAATGCCTCCGCAGCGATGATGCAGATTCAAGGCGGCGAAATCAAGGTGGTGTGGCCGGAGAAATACGCCCAGGCCGAGCCGGTTTATCCTGTGCCAGAGCTCGCCTGATCCTTGAGCTAACAGTCAACCCCGACCCCGTGCGCGGCGGATAAACCTCCGCCGCGCACGGCCGGGAGACATATACAGCGGATGCCCTGAATGAATACCTCATTCCTCCTTCAGTCCCTGATCAACGGCCTGCTCATCGGCGGGGTGTATTCGCTGGTGGCAATAGGCCTGAACATGATCTTCGGGGTGATGAAGATCATCAACTTCGCCCACGGCTCCCTGATGATGGCCGGGATGTATGTCTGTTATTGGGCGGTCAGAATGGGAGGAATCGACCCTTATTTTTCTATAATCCTAGTCATTCCTTTGCTTTTCATAATCGGACTTTTAATTCAGCGCTTTCTCATTAATCCTATCATAGACGCTCCGGAGCATAACCAGCTCCTATTAACCCTCGGGGTATCTTTATTCCTGGAGAATCTAGCCTTGTTCTTATGGAGCCCCGATTACAGGGTCCTTCAAACAGGGTACGCCGGCATCAATTTCTACTTCGGGGACATCTCCATCTCCTTGGTCAGGGTATTGGCCTTTATCATATCCATAATCGGAACAGTTCTGCTCTATCTGCTCTTGACCCGCACCGATCTAGGCAAGGCGATTCGGGCGGCCAGTGAGGAATCCATAGGCGCCATGATCGTGGGCATCAACGTGCGGCGGATCTATTTGATATCATTTGGTATTGGCGCAGCCTGTGCGGGTGTTGCAGGGGCTGCTGTGGCGCCGTTTTTCCCTGTTTATCCTACCATAGGCAGCCTGTTTGTGATCACCGCCTTTGTAGTGGTGGTCCTGGGAGGCATGGGAAGCTTTATCGGCGCATTTGCCGGCGGACTGATAATCGGAGTGGCCGAGAGCATGGGGGCGGTCTTTCTGCCTCCTGCAATGAAGTCACTGATATCTTTTATAATCTTTATTCTGATTCTGCTTTTTAAGCCTTCGGGCTTGTTCGGAGGAAAGGCGTGAGTGCAGGCGCGGACATGAAACGCCACCTGGGCCGGAGCCTGAACACCAGGGCCTGGATGGTCGTGCTGGTCCTTGTGGGTGTGCTCCACTTCGTACCGTGGTTTTGGCCCGGTGTAGTCCACACCATGATCATGATCTTTATTTTTGCCATCATGGGCCAGGGATGGAATGTCCTCTCCGGGTATGCCGGACAGTTTTCCTTCGGACATTCACTCTTCTTTGGCATGGGCGCCTACACCAGCTCTCTTTTGTACGTCAAGGGCGACCTGACCCCCTGGCTCGGAATCCCTGCCGCCATGATTTTATCAGCGATAGTGGGCCTTTTTATTGGTTTTTTAAGCTTTAGATATGAGTTAAAAGGGCCCTTTTTTGCCCTAATAATGTTGGCTTTTGCAGAAATTTTCCACATAATCTCTATGGGGTGGGAATGGGTAGGCGGCGCCCGCGGGGTGCTCATCCCACTTCAGGGAAACTCGTGGAGTGTGATGCAGTTCACCAGCAAGACGCCCTTCTATCTGATTCTGCTATGGCTGACCATAGGGACGGTCTACCTGGTCTGGAAAATGGAAGGGACTCGAATGGGGCTCTATTTCCAGGCCGCTCGCGAGGATCAGGATGCGGCGGAGGCCTTGGGCGTTAATTCCTTCCGCTACCGACAGATCGCCATGGCCATATCCGCAGCCATGACCGCCGTGGGCGGGACCATTTACGCCCAATACCTCCTTTATATTGATCCTGACACCACTTTCGGCGTGCTCAATTCCGTGGAGATAATGCTGAGGCCCATTATCGGAGGTCCGGGCACCGTCCTGGGACCGCTCCTGGGGTCCATAGTCCTTACCCCCCTTTCTGAAGTAACTCGTGTCGCACTCCAGGCCTATTCTGGCGCCTATCTCATGTTTTACGGGGCGATCCTGGTGGCGGTCATAATTTTTCTGCCCGACGGCTTGATGGGGCTGGTTCAAAGCGGCTTAAACCGCCTGCGGGGGAGGAAGTCCTGAGATGACGGTGGATAAGGAACTTATCATAAAGGGGGTTTCAAAATCCTTCCGCGGCCTGGAGGCCTTGCGGGATGTAAGCCTGCGTGTCGCCCCGGGGGAAATCGTAGGGCTGATCGGTCCTAACGGAGCGGGCAAGACCACGCTCTTTAACGTGGTCTCGGGATTCATAGCTCCGGACAAAGGGATTATTGAGCTGGGAGAAGAAACCCTGCTGGGGAAAAAGCCTCATGACATCTGCAAGCTGGGCATGGCGCGCACCTTCCAGATCGTCAAGCCCTTCGGGGACCTCAGCGTCCTTGAAAACGTCGCCGTCGGCGGGTTCAACCACACGATACACTCTAGCCGGGCCGAGGAAAAGAGCTGGGGCATCCTTGAATTCGTAGGTCTCGCCTCAAAGGCCCTCACTCCGGCCAGGACCCTGACTACGCCCGACCGCAAGCGCCTTGAATTGGCCCGCGCACTGGCCACAGACCCCAAGCTCCTGCTCCTGGACGAGGTAATGGCCGGCCTGAATCCTACGGAGAAGGACGAGGTGATCGGACTTGTAAAGAAGATCCGGGCAAGCGGCACCTCGGTTTTGATCATAGAGCACGCCATGAGAGTAATTATGGGTCTTTGCGAAAGGATCTACGTCCTTGACTACGGCTGCATGATCGCCGAGGGGGATCCGACCGCCATCAGCCGCGATCAGAAAGTCATCGAGGCCTACCTGGGGAAGGAATATGCCGCTGCTGCAAGTAAATGAGATCGAGGTCTTTTTTGGAGCACTTCAGGTGCTGTGGGGGGTCTCCTTTGAATTGGATGAAAAGGAGACAGTGTCCCTTTTGGGATCCAACGGCGCAGGAAAGACTACCACGGTGAGCGGAGTAGCCGGGGTTATACCGATCAGCAGGGGGCTGGTGCAATTCGAAGGGCAAGACGTCACCCAGCTGCCCGCACACAAGCGCGTGGAGGCAGGCCTGGTCCTGGTCCCTGAAGGGCGCAGGATCTTCCCTTCTTTGTCCGTGCTGGAAAACCTGGAGCTGGGATCCTTTCTCAAGGGGCCAAAGTCGCACAGACAAGAGAGCCTAGACCGGGTGATGAGCATGTTCCCCATCCTCAAAGAAAGAAAAGACCAAGCGGCCGGCACTCTCTCGGGGGGTGAACAGCAGATGCTGGCCCTGGGCCGGGGGCTGATGTCCATGCCACGCCTGTTGATACTGGATGAGCCCTCATTGGGATTGGCCCCGATAATAGTCGACGAGATCTTCCATTCCGTATCGGCCATTAATGATGAAGGAGTAACCGTATTGCTGGTGGAGCAAAACGCCCCGCAGGCCCTCTCTATTTCCAACCGCGCCTATGTCCTCGAAGAAGGAAAGGTGGTCCTCAGCGGAACGGGAGAGGACCTTTCGAAGAATGATCACATCCGCCGTGTTTACCTGGGCGTCACAGAAGAACAAACCGGGGCGCCTGCTTAGCGGGGATCACACATTGTCGTTTTCCAGCCGCATATACGAAGATTGGAGACACGCCGTATGAGTGAATATCTGGAAGCAATAAGTCGATTCGCTTCAGACTTGAGCTTGGATCAACTCCCCTCCAAAGTAGTGGAGCGGGCCGCGGAGGTAACCGCCGACACCATGGCGGTTGTAGCAGCCGGAGGCATGGAAGAGGAAGTCAAGGGCCTCACGGCCGAGAAGCTGACCGAGTGGAAAGGCCCGATGTACGCATTCTTTGAGGCGGAGTTCGGTGTGCGTATGCTGCGTGCGACCGAGCGCATCCGCGCGGTGGCGGCGGAT
>JBKHIW010000239.1:0-4086 GCA_046538465.1 Desulfobacteraceae bacterium
CCCAAGGTGGTTCCGAGCATGACCTGAATAGCATCCAGAGCCGGAGTGATGTTTTCCGCCACCATCGAACACCCGCCATCCAGTCCGCCTCGTGAGGCATACCGGTTCAGGACATACTCACAGAGCTTTTTCCCAAGCACCAGGTCCGGGCAGAGGCGGCCGTGAAATTCGACGACGCGCTTGAAGGCCATCAACTCTCCGTCTTCCAGAACCCGGAAACTCAGGACCCAGCATCCCGCTCGAATCGGCCGAGACCCATTCACATCGTGGAATTGGAAAACGAGGCAATAGACCTGCCCGCCGTCGGTGCGCACCAGAAAGGTATTGACCGGCTGGGTTTCCACCATTCGGAAACGGTCCAGTGCATGGTCGATTTGGTGCGTTCTTCCGTCGTACACGAAGGAAACCGGCCGCTGGCGGTGATTGTCGTACTCCACCGGCACTTTCTTCTGAATGTACTCCAGATAATCCTCATGAATGGATCGCAGGACTTCCTCTCTCTTCATCGCGTTCGCTCCCGAAAGGATCCATGAATGCGGGGCATCGAATCTGCCCTGACGTGAGATAGAAACCATTCCCGGCGCCTCTTGAAAAACGGTTGTTCACCACCGTGGCGGAACGTGGTCTGACTCCGTACGAAACCCTCCATTCATGCACAACCTCAGTGAGAATCAGGGCGCAGCCTGCACGAATCCGAACGGGCAGATCGGGGTCACCGCCATGGCCTTTACGAAATCACGGATTTCCGAGTATTCGTCGGCCATCCAGGCCATGTGACGCCGAAAACCATCCGAGGACCAGACGTGAAGCCGACCCGCCGGTCCTCCCAGGGGGAGTGCATCGATCACGACCACGAGATCCGCTTCGTAGATCGGACCGCAGCCGCACCCCGGATCGTGACCCGGGTAGAAGAGTTGAACCGAAGCTCCAACGGTTCACGGCTGAGGAGATCCAAAACCAGGCAGGCAAAACCTGTACTCCCGCGAAGATCGCTCCCAAGCCCGACAATCAAACCGGTGTTCATCATGATGCCCGTCGGTTCGCTTCCGTTTTGGTCCAGTGGTGGTGAAGCCCCTTTAACCCTCATGGTGCAGTTTCTCGACGGGGTCCTCCCGTCCGGAAACAGGCCTTCGGCCTCATTGAGCGATTTTTCCAATAAAAAAGCCACGAACGGCGAAGGTCTTTCCGACCCCTCGGCCTTCGTGGCTCTTGTTCGAAACAGCCGTCAATTCTTGGCGTGTAAACTGATGCGCCTTCCTGGCTCAAAACTACATTTATTTCATACCAGAGGACATCTCTCGTGTCAAGATCTTCCAGGAATCCCGTTCCGAGAAATGAAACAGGAGTTCGAACAGATCATGAAGACCGTGGAGATCAAAAAGTGAGGAACTTTGTTTTGTGGCGTGCGAAAACAAGGGCCGCTTTCGCCGGCATTCCATTGACTCTCACACAGCCCATGGAGGCAATCGGATGAAGAAGACAATGCTCTTTTCTACTGGATGGTGAACTTCGCAACAACTAAACAGCAGGAGCAAGCCTTCAGAAGCCTTCTGTTGGAAGACCTGCGGGGCCCGGTCTTGAAACCCCGCAGGCTTGCCTTCGATCAGAAGTCCTTGAAGGATTTTTCATCGTCAAATGGGATGGCCTCTTCCGGGTTCACTTCCTTCCCCGGGTGTTTAGCAACCGGCGCTGCCTTACTGAGGCCTGCATTAGAAACATGCCCCTTGCCCGGATTGGGGAGCCCCTTGACGGTGCGACCGGCTTTGGAATGGGAGGCCAGCCGCGCTCTTTCCTGGTGTTTCGCCGCTCCCCCAACAAGGGTGGACAGATCGTCCACCATTGTCTTCATCTGCTCGGCCTGGGCGTTCATCTCCTCTGATGCGCTGGCCGACTCCTCGGCATTGGCCGCGTTCTGCTGGGTCACCTTGTCCATATCGGCTACGGCCACGTTCACCTGGTCGATACCCTCGGCCTGCTCCTTCGAAGCGGCCGCTATCTCGCCCACCAGTTCGGCTACCTTCATGGCGCTCTGCTCCACCTTGCTGAACTCCTCGTTGGTACGCTCAACAAGTGTGGCCCCGTCCTGAACCTTCTTGGTGGTGCCCTCGATCAGCTCCGATGTGTCCTTGGCGGCCTCAGCGGCGCGCATGGCAAGATTCCTCACTTCGTCGGCCACAACCGCGAACCCGGCACCCGCCTCGCCCGCACGGGCCGCTTCCACCGCCGCATTCAGGGCCAGGAGGTTGGTTTGGAAGGCTATCTCGTCAATGGTCTTGATGATCTTGGATGTCTCTTCACTGGCTTTTCGAATCTCCTGCATGGATGAGACCATCTCGGTCATGGAGGCATTGGCCGACCCTACCACGTGCTTGGACTCTTCCATCAGGCTGTTTGCCTGGTCAGCATTGCCTGCGTTCTGCTTGGTCATGGAGGAGATCTCCTCCAGGGATGAAGACGTCTCCTCGATAGATGCCGCCTGTTCCGATGCGCCCTCTGCCAGGGACTGACTGGCGGAAGAAACCTGTCCCGAGGCCGAGGCAACCTGGTCGGCTCCTTCATCGATTTGAGCGATCATATGATTCAAACGCCGGTTGATTCCACTGAGCAGGAAAACTGCCAGACCCGACGCGCCCACAATACCGATGATACTTAAGAGAAGCATGGCCATGCGGGCCGCTGCATAATTCCGGTCGCTCGCCAAGGTGTCCTGTTGCATGTCCATCAAGTTCTTCTCCACAAGACCATCCAAAATGCCCTCGGCCTTGTCTGCGAGTTCTCTTCCCTTGCTGGATGAGAGGGCAAAAGCACGGGTGTTTCCGTTTTCGAGGCTTAGGGCTTGGATTTGCTCGTTGATGCCATTATACTCCTCAAATGCGGTGCGAGCTGATTGAAGTTCATCCCTGCTTACCCGGTCCACGATGTCCTCGAATTCGTTGAACAGGGCATTGATCTTCTTTTCGAGCTCTTGTAAGGTAATGATATACTCCTTCATGGTATTCTGGTCAGTAGCAAGAATCAGATTCTTTTCCGCCCGCTGGAACTCCACCCCGTTTCGAACAAGGCGCTCTGCAACCTTGACGCGTTGTCCGGCCTGTGCCAGTGCAAACGGGTCCTGGCGGTCGCTGGCCGCTTCAAAATCCTGCTCGCTTTTTTCACCGATTGCCGAAAGGATGCCTGCGAACTGATCGAATGCAGCCCGTCCCTCCCCTGCCGAGAGTTCCCGCGCCCGGACATTGGAGTTGAGGTTCGCCAGTTCCTGCACCTCCTTGTTGACCTGCACATAGGCATCCCAGGCTGATACAAAGTCGTCCAGGATGGCTTTCCCTTCCTGGTCGACGATCTCATTCAGCTCTTCTCTTCTATCGTTTAATGAGGCGACCGCTTTTTGGATGACTTCCTCGTAGGCGAGCTTCTCTTCCCGGGTCTCCGCCAGAAGAAGATTCTTCTCTGCCCTGGAGAGGATCAGAAAATCGCGATTGATGTCACCTGCCAGGCGGACCCTTTCAGCGGATCCGTGAACGATACCGTTGAGACGCTGATTCATGCCGCCAAGCCTCTGAATGCCCGTAACGGATAAGGCCACGGCTATGACCACCAGCAGACCCATAACACAGTAGATTTTTGTACTCATTTTGATATTTTTCATTTTGTATCCTCGCATTTATTAAGGTTAATGAAGGCGCCTCTTTTTACAACCGAAATACCATCCCCCTGTAGGAGGGGACTCCGCTCAAGATCACGCAAACTTAACGGCAACTTGTGTGCCAGTTGTATGTGGGGAGATAATGCAAGGAACAAAGACTTAAATATTAAAGAGTTATGAGGTTTGCATCAGGAGGGGGTGTAGGAGGTTTTCGGGAGATCCGTACTCAATTCAGGACGGCGTACTGATTTCAGAACAGGGAGGATATGAGTGCGCGGGGCCTAAGTCAGGCCGCGAAGGCCGTGCTTCCTGAGCCGGGCATAAAGGGGGGTGCGGGAAAGCCCTGAAATCCTGCATGTCTCCTCGATCTTTCCTTTAGTAAGATCGAGGACCTTTTCCAGGTAGGCCTTTTCCGTCTGATCCAGAACGTCTTGAAGTCTCGG
>JBKHIW010000240.1:0-4055 GCA_046538465.1 Desulfobacteraceae bacterium
CCTGGAAAAACACTTTTGATCATATTTTTCGTAGTGCTCCATCAATAGGTCCAAGTCGCTTTGCCCTTCCGGCCTTTGATTGAAGAGCTCTCCATCGAACAGGAGATAGGGCCGCTCTTCCAGTGAGGTGCAATAGGTCCTCTTAGGAGTGAGATTGATTTCGTTGGCTCCCACGGCTCCGCGATCGTCAAAGAGGGTCCTGATAATGCTGTTGTCCTGGCCGCGATGCCGCGTCAGCCTGAGCATTTTTCTTAGCTGTTTGGTGCTATCTTCTTGCATTCTCCCATGCTGGGAAATGATACCTGCAATACTAGCCATTTTAACTTCTCCTTTCGGGCAGTACTTCCAAATGCATTTTTATTTATTCTACAAAAACCTTTCCTAGGTTGGCGGTGGTCAGAGGATCCTCCATATACATACCGAGCCCGATGTTTTTTATGGACTCCATGCCCCTTTCGTCATAGCCGGGCATGACCACCTCCGGGGCTTCCTCCGCAGTCACCTCCTCGGCGATACGCATGCATTTTTCCAGTTTTTCAAATGAAAAATCAATTAGATAGCGAAGAAAAGCGAAGGGGTGCCTGATCATGTGGAAACCGTACTTCCTGCACATGGCCTGGCCGTTTCGGGCGTCCTGGTATGCCCGGTCAGTGGGGTGCTCCTCATGGGTGGTGGCTGCGCTCTGGCAGGTGGGCAAATCCAGGATCATGTTCAGATGGGACATGAGGAGATTGAGCAGAAAGTGGCTGATCAAGCCGTAATTCGGGTTGTACTCGATACGGGGATCGGCGATGGTGGGATACCCTGCGTGTATAAAGGTGACCCCCGGATTGACGACTTGGGTGGTGCACAGACCAAAGAGGACCTCTGCATGAGTCATGGCCAGAACGCCGTTGAAGCAGAAAGGCGCACTTATCCCGGCCATGGGCATGGCGGAGTCAAAGACCGGCAGTCCGGCCTTGGCCACTTTGTAGAAGTGCTCGGAGAAGTTCTCGTTGACTTCCAGTGGGGAGCGGGTGAGGCAGAAGACTATCATTATGTCCTTCTTTTTTTCATAGATCTCCACGGCCCGCTCCAAGGCGGTGTCCGAGGTCACTGCAAAGTACATAGGCTTGTTGCAGTTCTCGGTCATGATATTCATTTGCTCTACTTCATGCTTGAGCTTTATGCCTCTGCCCATCCCGGCCACGATCTCGTTTTCTTGGGCTACCCTCGCCACTCTTTCGGCATGCTCCGGCTTGGGGAATACACCCCCTTCCCCCGCCTCGTCGTCGTATACATAGGGGGCTGTTCCGCCGATGAAGAAGCTGTTTCTGGGCACGAAGAATTGATCGAGCTTGGGCACGGTTTCCAGACACTTATTCACCAGATCCGTGGTCAGGAAGATTCGATTTTCAAATACATAAGCCAGTCCTTCGGCCTCCTTTTCTTGAAAAGCCTGGAGAATCTCGGGTTGCTTGCAGCCGACGCCCAGGTTTTCAAGTATCCAGAGGGCGTCCTGGTGGACCTGGAGAAGCATCTCCACTGTGTCCTTGCCCAACACCGCTTGGGATTCTTTCATTTGGTTCTCGTTCACGATCCCATTCTCCTTTCCGCTTGTTTTTCTTAACTGGTAAAAATATTTCAACTCAAAATATATACACGCTTGATCTAAGGATGTCAAGGGGCCCGAAAAAGCCTCTTTTCATCCTTCGCTCATCGGAGAGAGTAAGGCCCTTGATCCAGTACCGGGGGGAGTATGCTGACACCCGGCCGCCCTCCCCAGGAGGCCTCCACCAATGCCAGCTTGGCCTCGGAAGATATATTGGGATGGACCATCTGTATGCGCTTCGGCTCCAAACCGATGCTCCTCATCCGTACGATCAAATCCGCCATCCTGGAACAAGGGTAAACCATGGCCAAGCGGCCTTTTGCCTTTAAGAGCAGGCGGGCGGCCGCCAGTATGTCTCCAATGTCTGCAAGAATCTCGTGTCTTGCAACAGCTCGCTCAGGGTCCGGGTTTATTCGGCCGCTCTGAGTCTTCCTATAAGGTGGATTGCAGACCACCAGATCCCAGATTCCTTGTCTAAGAGGGGGGCGTCGCAGGTCTCCCCGTACTACGCCCATGCGGGCGTCCAGGCCGTTGAGCACCGCATTCCGACCAGCCTGGGATGCAAGATGCTCCTGGATCTCCACGCCTGCGGCAAATGCCGCTGGAGAGGTGGTGAGAAGGGCCAGGAGTATTATTCCGCAGCCCGTGCCGAGGTCCACCACCCGGTCCCCGCTTTTTACAGCGGCGAATTCCGCCAGCAGCAGTGCATCCATGCTGAAGCGGTAGCCCCGCTTGGATTGTATGACCCTTATCTTCCCGTTCAGGAAAACATCCACGCGTTCATTGGGTTGAATATGAGGATTAGAATGATTCGATAAGCTCATCGGGGTCCATCCGGTTTAAGACCAGACCCGTGAGGACCTTGGGATAAAAGTAGGTGGATTTTCGGGGCATAATCAGGCGATTCGCCGCAACCTCCTTGACCTGCTCCGTCTTGGTCGGGTTCAAAAGGACTGACATGGAGCAGTCCCCGTCCCTGACACGAAGCAGGGCCTTTTTCATGTCACTGTCATAAAGGAATTGCTTGTCATTGTCCAGTTGTTCCCTCTTAAAGCCCAAACCCTTTTGGAGGATCAGCCTGGAGAGGACCATTACGTCAAGGCCCTTTAACGCCGGATGCAGATCGTCTCCTATCCGCTCCTCGGAGCCCTGTTTCAACTCGAGCAGGTAGCCGGTGCGCGTGCCGTGAAAGTATGCCGCGAATGCCGTGGATCTGCGACCTGCCTCAGCCAGGGCGGCCTTGATTTCGCCCGCCCTTGAATGGGCTTCCTCCAGGGCCCATGGCAATGGAGTGATCTCAAACCACGCGCTCAGTCGCTGGATCAGATCCTGGACCGACAGTTCCGGTGTTGCCTGGATCAGGCGGTGGGCGGGCAGCACGGTCAAGCCGGGATCGTTCATGTTGCTCAGGTACATCATGACGAATTCAAATGATCGGTCACCCGGTGTCATCCCGTACCGGGCGCGCATCATGTTTCTATACTTTCTGGACGTTTCGTAGCGGTGATGACCGTCCGCTATGAGAAGTGACCGGCCGGCCATAGCCTCGGCGACTCTGCGGAAAATACTGCGATCCTGCACCACCCACATGGAGTGCTCAATATTGTCCCTGAAGGTAAAGGTGACTTGAGGCCGCTCCTCTTGAATGCGCCCCAGGCACTCCAAGACAGTGTCCTTCGGATCTTCATAAAGAGCAAAAACCTGGCTGAATTGGGCCCCTGTAGCCCTCATTAAATGGAGTCTGTCGTCTCTGTGGGCGGAAAAGGTCTTCTCATGAGGGAGAATTACTCCTGAGCCCTCATCTTCAATCCGGACTAGTGCTATCAAGCCCCAGCGGGTTCTTTTTACCCCGTTTCCTTGGCGGTATGTCTGAGCCGTGAGGTACATGGCAGGTGTTTCGGCTCGCACCAGCACGCCTTCGTCGGCCCATCGTTTCAAGGTGCGTGCACTTCTGGTGTAGCGATTATCCCAGTCGGAGTCCCCGGTTTTTCTTTTACCCAGGATCAGCCTGACCACGTTGTGCTCGGACAGCCGGTAGAGGTCCTCCTGTTCCTCCGGGGATATCACATCGTAGGGGGGCGCCATGACCGCGGCCGGGTCAGGAAGCCTGGCGAAGTTGTAAGTCCATCCTCTGAATGGTGCTATCTCTGCCATTGGAAACTCAAAACGCCTTTCCAGAATCCGGGCATCTCGAAAAGCCGTAAAAGCTATCAGATTAGAGCGAGGTGTCAAGGCATTTGAGCCTCGCTTCGGTCCAAGAACAGTTGAATATCTATTGTGTGTTTTTTTGGCAGATGTTAATAGCTCAATATATCCATACAAAACGGCGCCCCGGCCGGGTCGTCATGAACGGCCCGGGAGCGCCGGGAGCCCGAGGAGACGATGAGTGGGGAGGGTTTTTGCGAGACCGTCAATAATGACGGAGTTGCAAAAAGCCCCTGAGCTGGTTATCTGCCCTAATAGT
>JBKHIW010000241.1:0-4022 GCA_046538465.1 Desulfobacteraceae bacterium
TAAATTTCAGTGCAGCTTTCTTTTCTTATCGCCCGCAGCACCGCCTCGGGTTCAAAGCTCCTGCAGGGCATCACCAGTGTGGCTCCCCGTAAGAGGCCGGCCAGGGCAATGCACGTATTACCCATCATGTGGAACAGGGGGAAAAACAGGCAGAGTCGATCGGTGTTGTCAACCCCCTGCCGTTTAGTGGAGGCCATTGATTTGTTCACCAGGCCGAGGTGATCCAGCACAACCCCCTTGGGCTTTCCTGTCGTCCCGGAGGTGTACATCAATGCCAAGGGATCCTCGGGGGAGATAGCCTTTTCGCGCTCTTGCAGGGCCTCTTCCCCGAGGTCTTCTCCCATCGCACCGAGCTCGCTCCACAGGATTGTTTCAGGGATTTCAGTGTCCCCGAAGAGAACTATATTCTCAAGGCAAGGGATCTTGTCCCGTACGGACTGAATCATAGGGAGGTACTCGTCCCCCTCCATGCCGCGGGCCATTATGACCGCCCGCGCCTCGCACTGGCTCAGCACATAATGGAGGTCTTCAGCCTCTATTCCGGGATCCAAAGGGACCAAGACCGCCCCCGTCCTCGCCACGGCGACCTGGGAAGTGATCCACTCAGGGGTGTTCGAGGCCCAGAGGGCCACGCAGTCGCCGGGTTCAATGCCGAGCCGGATCAGGCCTCTGGCAGTGCGTCCTGCCTCCCACATCAGCAGGTCATAGGTAAAGCGAACCCCGGCTTCAGTGTGTACAAGCGCCTCGTGGCTAGGCTGCGCGTGAGACACACCGGCCAGGAGTCCTCCCACTGTCTCTCGGATGATCTCCATCGCACATCCCTCCCGGTACACAAGGACACAACAATAATATATTTTAATTCACCAGGGAAGAAATGGGCAAGCTCGGTTTTTTCCTCGGGCGGGGCTTGTCAAGCCGGGCGAGGCCCGCCTATAATCCCCTGCCCGCGCCCGTCTGAGGGGGCGGGCGAGGAGTGAATCATGAGCCTTGTTCACGTGAGAGAAGTTACTTACAGCGTCATCGGTAAAACCGTTTTGGACAGGACAACCTTCCAGGTCCAGCCCGGGGATAAGATCGGCCTGGTGGGGCCCAACGGTTCGGGTAAGACAACCCTCTTGAGGATCCTTTGCGGGCATGCGGTCCCGGATAGCGGGAGGGTTGAGTTCAGCGAGGGGACCGAGGTGGGATATCTCCCTCAAGAGATTCAGGAGACCCTAAAGGGTCGACTCAGGGAGTATGTATTGAGGAGCGTGCCCGGCCGTGTGCGCCTCAGAGACGAGATCCGGCGCGTGGAGGGAGAGCTTTCAAAGGCGGCCGGCCCCGGAAGGCAGGAGCGCTTGGCCGCCCGCCTAGCCGAGGCCCACTCTGAACTAGCCCGCCTGGACACCATTCATCCTCAGCACGAAGCGGAGAAGATTCTTCTGGGGCTGGGCTTTGATCCGTCTGATTTTGAACGCCCGATATCGGAGCTCAGCGGCGGATGGAAGATGAGGGCCGCACTCGCCGCTCTCCTTTATAGAAGGCCTGAGCTCATCCTGCTGGATGAGCCCACCAACCATTTGGACATGCCTTCTGTTCGCTGGCTGGAGGAGTTCCTGGACGCTTATCCGGGAGCCATGATCCTGGTGTGCCACGACCGTGAGTTCCTGAATCGTCGGATTCGAAGGGTGATAAGCTTTGAGCCCGAGGGGCTGAGGTTTTACTTAGGAGATTACGAGGCCTACCTTGAAGCCCGGGAGCAGGAGAAGAAGACACTGGATAATCGGGCCCGCAACCAGGAGATGAAGGTCAGGGAGGCAAGGAGATTCATAGAGCGGTTCAGGGCCAAAGCGAGCAAGGCGCGACAGGCGCAGAGCAAGATCAAGCTGGTGGAAAAGATGGAGCTGGTCCAGACACACAAGGAAGATAAGACCGTACGGTTCCGCTTCCCGGAGGTCCCCCGATGCGGAAGGGTGGTGGTCGACTTTCAAGGTGCGGCAAAGCGATACGGCGAACGAGTCCTATACCGGGACCTTAATCTCAAGGTCCTGCGGGGCGAGAGGGTGGCGGTTATCGGCCCGAACGGCTCCGGGAAGAGCACCCTGCTGCGCATGGTGGAAGGGGAGGTGACGCCTGACAGCGGCACTGTCAGGCTGGGGCATGGGGTGACCAAGAGCTATTACGCCCAGCACCACTCGGACATGCTGGATTCCTCACGCACCGTGTTGGAGGAGGTTTACAGGGTGGTACCCACGGAGTCGGTCGGTTTTGTGCGGGGTGTTTGCGGAGCGTTTCTTTTTCCGGGGGAAGACGTGGACAAGGCCGTCGGCGTCTTGTCCGGTGGAGAAAAGGCACGGGTTTGCCTGGCCAGGATCCTGGTCAAACCAGGCAACCTCCTGGTCATGGATGAGCCCACCAACCATTTGGATTTGATTTCCTCCGAAGCCCTGATAGACGCGCTGACCGAATACAACGGCACCATCCTTTTTGTCTCCCACAATCGCTCGTTTATCAACCGCCTGGCCACCAAGATCTGGGATGTGAGCGGAGCAAAGGTGGAGGAGTACCCCGGGACCCTCCGGGAATATGAGGCGCATATCAAAGCCCGGGAAGAGGCCGCCCCCCCTGCGGAGGGCTTCCCGCATCAGGCGGCCGAGGGTGGGGACGGGCCCGGCCAGGCTAATGGGAGGCGTCAGAGCAGGAAGGAGCTCAGGCGGGAAAGGGCTGAGCAGCGCCGGCTGCTGCAGGAACGGATCAAGCCATTGGAGGGCTCCCTGCGTTTCGTGGAGGAAAAGATCAGCAACCTGGAATCGCGTCAGGGCGAGATAGAGAAGGACCTGGCCGATACCGAGTTGTTTCGGGATCAGGCGCGGAGTGTGCCTTTGCTCAGGGAGTATGATCTTCTGAGGGAGGAGCTGGAGGAGCTGATGGGGGAGTGGGAGAAAAAGCAGCAGGAGCTTGAAGCCGCGAAAAAAGAGCTGGGCCTTTAGGAGAGGGCTATTTCTCCGCCGCTATCCGGCTTATCCGCTCCACTGTTTCAGTAAACCTGCCTGCAAGGGCCTTTAGAAGGCCCCTGAGTTGGGGGGAGAGGGCCTCTATTTCACGATTCAGGCTCGTCGTATCCAGGACGCCGACCCTCACCGGTCCGAAGGCCTCCACTGTGGCCATCCTTACCTTGTTGGTCTTTAGAAAAAGCGGGATTTCCCCGAATATCGATCCTTTCCCCATGGTGGCGAGTGTAATTGTGCCTTTAGCTACTTTTTTCTTAACCTTTACCCGGCCTTCAAGGACTACATAGAGCCAGTCCCCTATACTGTTTTCCTCGATTATAGGGCTCTTGTCGGGATAGGAATGCTCGTCCACCACATAGCCGTACACCAAGTTTTCCAAGGTCATGTGTTCACCCCCTCCAATCTTGATGTACAAGACCCTCAGGACATCATGAAAAAGCGCAAGGCCTTGGACGCCTCACCGTCCAGGTCCGTAAATTCCACTCCCAGTTGTACACGGCCCGGCCCGTGCTCATCCTTGAACGATCGAATCCTTCCTGCGAATTCCAGCTTGCGGCCGCCGGGTAGATTGGTCAGGACAAAGAGCTTGTCGTTCATACGGTGGTTGAAGCTCGAGGTGTTTCGAGCGGCCACCTCCATTCCGATTCCGCCGAGGCTTATATCCGTGATGCGCCCGTTCAGGAGCACCCGTTCAGGCGCCTGTTCAGGTCGGTAGACACAGCCCAGATTGAGCGGCCTTCTACGATACCGCCTCTTGGATTCACCCTCGGGCTCGGCCTGCGCATTCAGCGATGCAGGCCTCCTTTTGTGTGTGAGTCCTGCGTCAAGCTTTTTCATCCTGTCAAGGCGCTCGAGCATCTGGTCCGTGATATATTTAAGGACCGGCGACATCCGGTCGTATTCCCGGCGCAGCACCCCGGGGTGCCAGACCTCCAGCTCCACGTCCTCAACGGCCCTTGCGGACACAGACCTGACCTCCACAGTCTTGTTCAAAAAGACAGTTTCGCCGAAGACCTCGCCCGGGCCGAGGAC
>JBKHIW010000242.1:0-4018 GCA_046538465.1 Desulfobacteraceae bacterium
GGCCGTGAGGAGCAGCAGCCAGTCCGCCTTGAATACCTCTCTGTCCAATATGAAACCGCCTTTATCAACCCGGTCCAAGCCCCGGCCGAGAGGAGCGCTCATATCCGGGCGAAGGTCCGGGCGCAGCCATATACCCTGGGACCCCTACCCCACGGACAAAGTATCCTCCCTTGCCGCGGGAACCCCGCGCAGATGCCCTGATATATGCTCTTCGATCTTTCGAAAGATGAAGATCACCCCGTAGACCAGGATCAGATAGAGCAGTGCCGCCGTAATAAACATCTCATAAAAGGCGAAGCTCCGGGCCGCAATAACCCTGGCCATCCCGGTGATGTCCATGAGGGTGATGATGGAGACAAGCGAAGAGGCCTGGAGCAGGAAGACCACCTCGTTGGTGTAAGCAGGCCATGCCAAGCGGAAGGCCTTGGGGAGTATTATCCTGCGGTAGAGCAGCCAACCGGACATCCCGCAGGCGCGCGCCGCTTCCACCTCTCCGTAAGGCACCGCTTGAATGGCGCCCCTCAGGATCTCGGCCGTGTAGGCTGCCGTGTTCAATGTCAAGGAGAGGACCGCGCAAAAATGGGCCTCCCTGAAAAACACCCATAGACCGACCTGGGACAAAAACTCCTGGAACTGGCCGCTCCCGTAATAGATCAGGAAGATCTGGACCAGCAGGGGAGTGCCCCTGAAATAGAAGATGAATCCATAGACCGGCGCCCACAGGCATGGATTCTTGGAAACCCGCATGAGGGCGAGAGGTACGGCCAGACACAGGCCGATGATCACGCTCAGCCCTGTTACCTCTATGGTCACCAGCGTTCCTTCCAGGAAGCTGGGCAGGCTCTTTAAGACCAGGTCAAACGCCATGGTCTAAGCCCTCCTGACGCCGCGGCCCGCCCAAGCCTCGGCCTTCTGCTGCAGGATCATTGAAGCGATGGTTATGCATAAATAAATGATGGAAGCGACGAAATAGAAGGTAAAAGGCATCCGTGTAGAGCGGGATGCGATATCCGCGTTTCTCATCAGCTCGGGCAGCTGGATCACGGAGATCAAGGCCGTCGCCTTGATCAGGACCATCCATACATTTCCCAGACCGGGAAGCGCGAAGCGCCACATCTGCGGAAGGGTGACCCGCCTGAAGGTCAGGGCCGGGCTCATGCCCATGGCCCTTGCCGCCTCGATCTGCCCCTTGGGAACAGCCAGGTATGCACCCCTGAAGACCTCGGTCGCAAAGGCCCCGTAAATGAATCCTATGGTGGCCACGCCCGCCGCAAACGGGTTCAGGTCCACGATCACTTCCCAGCCTGCTGCGGCACTCAAGTCCTGGATCAAGGTGGGTACGCCGTAATAGACCAAGAGAATCAGGACGAGTTCGGGGATCCCTCGAATGACAGTAGTATATGTTCCTGCAAGGGCCCTGGCCGGGCCCGCCTTGGAAAGCCGCCCCCAAGCGCCCAGGAGGCCGAGCACAACGGCGATGGCCATGGAGCAGATACCCACCAGGATGGTCAACTTGGCCCCGTCAAGGAGGAGCCATCCGTAGCCTTTGAGATCGAGCAACACCTGCCTCCACCGCCGATTCCGGTCCCGGCGTGGTCCGGGCCGGCGGTCGATTAAGGACCGCCGGCCCGGGTCTCACGCCTAACCCGATGAAACCGGCTAGTCTCCGTATACGTCGAAATCGAAGTATTTAGCGTTGATCTCCTGGTAGATTCCCTTTTCACGAATCTTCTTTATGGCCTGGTTGAACATCTTCCTGAGATCGTCATCCTCCTTTCGGATGGCGATCCCGATCCCCTCTCCGAACCACTCCTCGTCAGTAAAGCCCGGGCCGATGAACTCGTAATCCTTGCCTGCGTCTGTCTCCAGGAAACCGCCCAGGAGCACCGTGGCATCCGCTATCACCAGGTCCACGCGGCCTGCCACCAGGTCCATATTCGCCTCATCCTGGGTGGCGTATGACTTTATGTCCACCACGTCCCCGAACCTGTCCCTCAGGAAATTCTCGTGGATGGTGGCTCGCTGCACACCGACTTTTTTCCCTTTCAGCCCTTCCTTGGAGACGTCGATCCCCGCACCCTTCTCGGCCACAAACCTGGCCGGCGTCTGGTAGTACTTATCCGTAAAGTCCACCTTGGCTTTTCGCTCCTCGGTGATGGACATGGAGGCGATTATGGCGTCGTACTTCTTCGCCAGGAGGCCCGGGATGATTCCGTCCCAGTCCTGAATCACGAACTCATACTCCACACCCATCTCCTCGCACAGGGCTCGGGCTATATCGATATCAAACCCTTTGAGCTCCCCTTTCTTGTCCACGTAGTTGAACGGCGGATAGGCCCCTTCGGTGCCTATCCTCACCTTGTCCCAGTCCCCGGCCGCGGCCGGACCGGCCAGGGCTCCGGCAAGGACCACCACGATCAGACACACAAAAAACCTGCTCAATCTCTCCATGCTCTCCCTCCTTTTTCTTTGGCATTGATTGGAAAACAACTCAGTCCCCCGCCCGCACTCATCCTACAGGAAGGTGGACAAAAACTGCCGGCAGCGCTGAGAGGTCGGATCCCCGAAGATCTTCTCCGGCGGCCCTTCCTCCTCTATCAGACCGTCGTGGAGAAATATCACATGGGAGGAGACGTCCTTGGCAAACCCCATCTCGTGAGTCGCAATCAGCATTGTCCTTCCCTCCTCGGCCAGCTGCTGCATCACCCGGAGCACCTCGCCCACCAATTCAGGATCCAGGGCCGATGTGGGCTCGTCCACCAGCAGCAGCTCCGGCTCTATTGCCAGGGCTCTGGCAATGGCCGCCCTCTGTTGCTGCCCCCCGGAGAGCTGCACCGGATAGTGGTCGGCCTTTTCCGCGATCCCCACCTTTTCCAAAAGGGCTACGGCCTTTTCCACGGCCTCTTTCTTGGGCTTGCCCAGGACGTGTACGGGCGCTTCGATTACGTTCTCCAGGACGGTCATGTGCGTCCACAGGTTGAAGTGCTGAAAGACCATGCCCAGCCTTGTGCGGAACCTGTCCACCTGTCTGGGATCCTCAGGAACGGTCTCGCCCCGCCTGTTCTTCTTCATTCTGACCAGCTCGCCGCTGAGATACACGCGGCCGGAATCCGGGATCTCCAAGAGGTTTATGCAGCGCAGCAGGGTGCTCTTCCCTGAACCGCTGGATCCTATCAGGGCTATGACATCGCCTTCATGTGCCTTGATGGAAACCCCCTTAAGGACCTCCAAAGGCCCGAAACTCTTGGTCAGCTCCTCTACCACCAGGGCCGGCCTGGTCGTCGCGTCGGTCACAAGGAAGTCTCCTCGGGGCCAGGGCCCGGCATCGCCTCGGCGGGCCCTCGGGTCAGGGTCCTCTTATCACCCCGGGGGAAGGCCGGGGCCGAATAAGGTACAGGATTCGGAAGTACCACAGAGCCTATTTTGGTGTCAAGTCGGCGACTTCCGCAGCCTCAGCCGCTCGTCTCAAAAAAGGTGTCTCACTTGCCTGGCTATATCCAGCGCCACATCCGCATGGCCTCTTGCATAACCGTTACCTATGAGCATGCGCACGTCCCTTCCCACGCCTTCAGCGCCCAGGGCGGCCGCGGTAAAGCTGGTCGCCATGCTGAAAAAATACACAGTGCCTCCGTCTCTGGTGGCAAGGATGGAGGCCATCTCGGTCCCCGGCACATCCACGCAATTGATGGTGATATCGGCCAGGGCTCCGTCCAAGGCCGCTCCGAGCGCCTCCAGAAAGGCCAGGGGCCTTGTGGCGTCCGCTTGGATCACTATGTCGGCGAAGCCCGACTCCCTTATACGCGAGCAGCCACGCTCACTGTATGAGACACCCGCCACCCTGCCGGTAACGCCTGCACGCTTTCCGGCCTCGAAAAGACACAAAAGTCCGGACTTGCCCCCTCCCCCTATAACCAAGACCGTATCCCCCGGCTTGACCAGCCTGGCGGTCTGGGCCGGTGCGCCGGACGGTTATGAGGCCTCTCTCCGCATCAAGTCGTTGGACACGGCCGCACGGATA
>JBKHIW010000243.1:0-4003 GCA_046538465.1 Desulfobacteraceae bacterium
GCCCTTTGATTTTATATCATAGAGAAGCGCCGGCAGCCCATGGCTGGGGGCTTCACTAAGCCTGACATTCCTGGGTATCACCACCTGGTAGACGAGATCTTTGAAGTGGTCCCTCACCTCTTGCTCTACCTGGAGAGACAGGTTGTTGCGGGTGTCATGCATGGTGAGGAGTATGCCGGAGAGGTGGATGCTCGGGTTAAGGCCCCGCTTTACTGCGTTGAGGGTCTGGATCAGCTTGCTCAGGCCTTCCAGGGCGTAGTACTCGCATTGAAGGGGGACGAGGAGGGCGTCGGCTGCCGTCAAGGCGTTCAATGTAAGAAAGCCGAGGGAGGGAGGACAGTCGAGAAATATAAAGTCAAAGCGTTCCTTGAGCGGGAGAAGCGCTGAGCGTAGGCGGAACTCGCGATTTGGTGTCGAGGCGATCTCGACTTCCGCGCCTATGAGGTTGGCATCCGCGCCTATAAGGGCGAGGCCCGGGAGCGCAGTGTGGATGAGGGCCCTATCCGCCGGGGCTGAACCCAGGAGGAGGTCGTAAAGACCCGGAGACAAGTCTCCGGGATCCAAGCCCAAGCCCGTGGTGGCGTTGCCTTGAGGGTCGCAGTCCACAAGCAGGCAGGATTTCTCTGCCGCGGCCAGGGAAGCGGCTAGATTGACGGCCGAGGTGGTTTTGCCCACGCCGCCTTTTTGGTTCGAAATTGAGACTATCTCAGCCATTGGATTTCAGGCGCCTGAGAAAAAGTTTCACGTGAAACATAGACCCAGCAGGATCCTAAAGTGGATAACACAAGAGCCCTACTTTGGAAAGGAGTAAATGACCTGAGCCCCACCCTTAGGAGCACATTAGAAGTAGGGGTTTTAACGGTCTTTTCTTGGCAGTTTTAGGTTAAACGACAAAAGGAGCCTTGTTGAAACCGAATCTGAAGGCAGCTTTGACAAGGCTTCGGAAAATCGGAAGCCGAAAACCTAAAAAACCCCGAAATTGGAAGCTAGAGCAAGAAATTGAGAGATTAGGTGGTGTGAATATCTTTTCGGAAGCCTGGGGAAAACTCCAAGAAGGGGTTGAATTCAGGCGAAAAAGACAAAGGAAGGGAAAATTGTTGCGTAGGGGGATGTTATGGTTTGGATTATGGATAACCTCGTTATTTCGATAGGTTGGCTTTTGTTGAAAAAAGACGGCCGGGTAAGTTAAACCCGCTTTTCATCAGCTTTGACAGACCGCCCGGTTTTTGAATAATAGGCACGAAAAATCGGTGGGGGAAACCCTGTTCTCCCGAAAACCAACATATTCTGCCCTTTTTCTGGTTTGCTGGATCCAAGCTTAACGAACGCCTCTTCCGGAGCCCGGAAGATTTTTTGCCGTTTCCTTTGGGTCGACTGAGGCCGACCTCGATCAAGCTTTGCGGGTGCGTTTTGGTGAGACCGTTGTAGGCGCCCTCTCTGGTGCTGGAGTATACGTATGAACACCTTATGGGAAGAAGCCAAGAATCGAGTGCGCTCAGAAGTAACCGAACAAGGGTTCTCTCTCTGGATCAGGCCGCTGAGCGTAGTGGAGAGCGATGGGGATACTGTGATATTGGAGTGCCCCAACAAGTTTTCCAAGAATTGGGTTCAGGAAAACTACGGCACGCTCTTGCAGGAGAAGCTCCAGGAGGTAGGCGGTTCGAACCTTAAGATCCTTTTTCGGGCGGGCCAATCCGGCAAGCAGGACCCTCCTGCCGATATCGAGCTGGAATCCAGGCAAATGGCGTTCCCTAACATGCGCAGGCGGCGCGGTATAATGACCGGCCCCTTGCTTAACAGCAGCTTGACTTTTGAACGCTTTGTTGTGGGAAAGTGCAACGAGTTCGCATACTCGGTTTCCCTGTCTATGGCCTCGGGATCGGAGATGCTCTACACCCCGCTTCTTATGCTGGCCAACACCGGCCTGGGCAAGAGCCATTTGACCCAGGCGATCGGCCATGCGATCCTCAGCCGCGAGCCCGATTCACGCGTGTGCTATATCACCACGGAAGACTTTGTAAACGAGATGATCTTCGCCCTCAGGAACAACAAAATCGAAGAGTTCAAAAACAAGTACAGGCGGGCCTGCGATGTCTTGCTCCTTGAGGAAGTGCATTTTCTGAGCGGAAAAAAGAAGACACAAAAAGAGCTCGAGTATACCCTGGACGCATTAGCCAATGACCGCAAGAAGATAATCTTCACCAGCTCTCTTCTGCCCAAGGATATTCCGGATATGAGCAAAGGGATGGAATCGCGGCTGACAAGCGGGATCATTACCCGAATGGGCCCCCCGGACTATGATACGAGGGTGAATATAATCCAGAGGAAGGCCGCCGAGCAAAACGTCAATTTGTCCGACGAGGCCGTGGGCTTGCTGGCAAAGCATCTTTGCCAGGATGTACGCCAGATGGAGAGCGCCCTGACGTGCTTGAAGGCGAAGAGTGAACTGCTCCATGAAAGAATTTCCAAGGACTTGGTCATGGAGGTGATAAAGTGCCACGTAAGCGAGGCCGAAACAGCCAGCCTGGAGGACATTAAGGCCCTGCTCTGCAAATATTTTAACGTGGATGCGGATCTATTGGCTTCGCGCTCGAGGAAGAAGGTTTACTCCTACCCCCGGAACGTCTATGCTTATCTTTGTCGGCAGCACACAGACGCCACCCTGGAGGAGATCGGGATTTCCATCAATCGCAAGCACTCCACAGTGCTTTACGCCTCTGAGGTGATCGCAAGCAAAATAAAGGTGGACCGGGGTGTCCGCAAACAGGTGGAGTTCCTGAGCCAAAAGATCCAAGAGGGAAAGAAATGATCGATTGCACACCCTCTGCGAAGAAGCGGACAGCGGGAGCTCTCTTGGCGGCGGCCTTTTCCTCGGCAGCCGCCTACGCGGGCTATATCGGCCTTGTCAGCATCCGGGTGGGTGCAGGAAACCAGGATCGGGACGGATACTGGATGCCGATTCTGGTCGGAGGGCTGATTGTGGCCCTGGTCTTGTGGGCCTTGGGAGCAGTTTTAATTCGACTCTGGAGGTGCCTCTCTCAGGCCTCCTCACACCCCTGATAAAACGATTCCAGGTATATCTCGTCTTTGGGCGCCAGGTTGAACCGCGCGCTCGCTTCTTGGATGAGGCGGGAAAAAGGCTTCTGCGGATTCTCTTGCCTCTCTTCAGAGATCCACCGAACCGCCTGCCTGAGTTTTTCCCCTTTGGGTTGGATAGTAGCCACTTGCCTTCCGGCGCCTCCTTGTTAAGAGAATGTATTTGTTGCAATAATTCTATACTTTAACTATAGCATGGCTGTGAGAGCGGGGCAAAGTCTTTTCAACACCCAAAGACCTGGCGGAGGGGCGATGGAGCGGCGTTCAATAAGGCTGCTGATTACTGCACTGATGCTCATTGGGCTGCCGGCCGCCGGAATACTTGTAAGCGGAAGGCCGCTTTCAATGTATTTGGAGTTTCCTCCTCACAGCCGATATGTGGAGCATCAGCCTTTCTCATGGGTGGCCTTTGGGGCAATGGCCCTTTTTCTAGGGGTGATTGTGGGGCCTTTTCTGGCCCGAGCCCTAAGGTGTATGGGATGGGGGAGCGCGGCCCAAGAGATTAGGCGATGTGCACTGCCTTGGTGGGGTTGGATCGGAGTGGTGCTCACAGGCGTTTCGTGGCTTGTTGCGTGGACCGACGCCCCTTTTCCGGGCCCCCTACAGGCCCACACCTTCACCC
This sequence comes from Desulfobacteraceae bacterium, assembly GCA_046538465.1. Taxonomy (GTDB): domain Bacteria; phylum Desulfobacterota; class DSM-4660; order Desulfatiglandales; family HGW-15; genus CAZYJR01. The sequence continues at coordinate 3,719 of JBKHIW010000243.1, forward strand.
CGCTTTGGGTGGGATATATCCTGGTGGTCAATGCCCTTGTTCAACGGCGGAGCGGCGCAAGCCCCCTGACTCACCGCACCCGTACCTACCTCTTACTTTTCCCCTCCAGCGCCTTGTTTTGGTGGTTCTTCGAATATTTGAATCGCTTTGTTCAAAACTGGCACTATGTGGGTGAAAATTTGGATCCTTGGTCTTATTTCTGGTCTGCTACATTGCCTTTTTCTACGGTGCTCCCCGCCGTCTTGGCAACCAAGGCCCTCGTGGAGACATGCTCGTGGCCCCAAA
>JBKHIW010000244.1:0-3977 GCA_046538465.1 Desulfobacteraceae bacterium
GACAGGAACAAAAGGCGGTCATTGCTCCCGGAAGAGCTGGAAAAGATAAAAGCCCGGCTCCTCGAACGTAAAAAGGAGCTCTGGGACGAAATCCTGGAGGATTTGGAGCAGGATGCGCGAGAGGAGCATAGGGAATTGGTCCAGACCATACGTGAGGAAGGCGATATAGCCTTGGCTGAGCTTCGTGAGAGCACCATATTTTCGCTGATAGAGCTCAAACACCGGGAACTGGAGGCCATAGAAAGCGCTCTTCAAAGGATAGAGGAAGGAAAGTACGGCCACTGCCAGGAATGCGGCCGTTTCATCCGGCCAGCAAGGTTGGAGATCATGCCGCACGCGGTGCGCTGCCGTGAATGCCAAGAGAGAATCGAAAAGCTGGAGCGCGCAGCCGCGCATGGGAGCCGAATTTGACCGAATGTTTGTGCAAAGCCTCCTACTCTCCTGGTGCCATTCATCGTGCTACCATCGCATCAGTGCTACCACCGTTTAATCATCAGTCGCAGCAAAGCGAGTGCCGTAGACAAGGACCAACCCCTTTCAGGATTCAAGTATTTGACATGACATCGATCGAGACCGCAGATAATTGCCGAAGCTTGCTGGCATGCACCTTGCTGCGGCTGGGAATATGGGATGCTCCTGCTGAGACAAAAGCAGAGGCGGTTCCCCCCTCTAAAGACCCTAAGGAGATATGGAGATGATTATCAGTGTAGCCAGCGGAAAAGGCGGGACCGGCAAGACCACTGTGGCCACCAACCTGGCCATGTCCATAGAAGGTGATGTCCAGTTGCTGGACTGTGATGTGGAAGAACCAAACGCACATCTTTTTATTCGACCGGAGATGGACTCGAGCGAAACCGTGACCGCTCCTGTCCCTGAAATCGATGAGGAAAAGTGCACCCTCTGCGGCAAATGTTCTGAGATATGCCAGTTTAATGCGATCTCGGTAATCGCGGATACCGTGCTGACATTCCCTGAGCTATGCCACAGCTGCGGGGGGTGTGTTCAAGTATGCCCTGAGCACGCTGTAACCGAGGGCTCCCGACCCTTGGGCTTGATCGAGCAGGGGCACAGGGACGGGTTGGAATTCGTACATGGAATGCTTAGAGTGGGGGAGGCGATGTCGCCTCCATTGATCAGAAAAGTGCGCCAAAAAATCAAACCCGGCGCCTTGGTCATTATTGACGCCCCACCCGGCACCTCATGCCCGGTAATCGCGTCCATGAAAGGGGCGGATTTCATTCTACTTGTCACCGAGCCGACGCCTTTCGGCCTATATGATCTGGAGCTGGCAGTAGGCGCGGTGGAGATCCTCGGCATAAAGTGCGGCCTGGTAATAAACCGCTCGGACATGGGCGACGAGCGGGTCAAGGAATATGCGCAAAGCAAAGGCATACCGGTCTTATTGGAGATCCCATTTGACAGGGCCATTGCAGAGGCCTACTCAAGGGGGGATATGGTGATAGAAGCCATTCCCCAATGGAAAGATAAATTCAAGGCCCTTTACAACGACATACTTACCATCACGAGCCGATAAAGGTATTTGGATATGAAAGAGTTAGTCATTATAAGCGGAAAAGGTGGAACCGGAAAGACAAGCGTGCTTGCCGCTTTTGCATCCCTGGCTGAGGGAAAGGTCCTCTGCGACGCTGATGTCGACGCCGCGGACCTCCACCTGATAATGGATCCCAAGGTCAGGGAGCGCCACGAATTCGAATCCGGTCACACGGCCAGCATCAGGCTGGAAGATTGCACACAGTGCGGTCTCTGCCGCGATTTATGCAGATTCGATGCAATCAGCGAGGACTTTGTGGTCGATGAAATCGAATGCGAAGGCTGCGGCGTCTGCTATTATATGTGCCCTGAACAGGCCGTGGACTTCCCTTTAAATGTATGCGGGGAGTGGTATCTCTCTGATACCCGATTCGGCCCCATGGCCCACGCCAGACTGGGCATAGCCGAAGAGAACTCGGGAAAGTTGGTTACGCTCATCCGAAAAGAGGGCAAAAATCTGGGCGAGCAGGAGGGACTTGATCTGCTTTTGACCGATGGGCCGCCCGGGATAGGATGCCCGGTGATCGCCTCCATCGGCGGGGCTACAGCAGTACTCATGGTGGCCGAGCCAACAGTCTCAGGCAGGCACGATATGGAGCGTGTGGCCGATCTGGCGGCTTTTTTTAAAATACCGGCGATGTTATGCATAAACAAGTATGATTTAAATCCTGAAGAAGCAGACTCAATGGTGAGATTTGCCAATGAAAAGCAGATTGAAGTGCTAGGGAAAATCCCTTTTGATCCATTATTTACCAAGGCTATGGTTCAAGCAAAAACCATCATGGAATTCGACAGCGGATCAGAAGGAGCAAAGGCAGTCAAAAAAATATGGGAGGAAGCCTTAAAGCGCCTCTAATGCCTGAGGGCAAGCCTAAAACACGCCCTGCCCACCGGGGCCGGCCGCCTCCTGTGAGACTCCGGTCAGCGGGGCGGCTTGTTCTTCGATCACCTTCATCCTCTTCCAGTTTCCGTTGAGATAGCGAAGCAGGAACGCCACTCCCAATCCGCAGATATACAACGTCGCCAACACCCACACCGTGAAGAGTCCTGCGGATAAAACCTCCACCGCGATGTAGACCGGGATGATCATTACGCCCAAGGAAAGCATTGCGATAGTGAACATGATGAACCGGGTGTCCCCGGCTCCTTTTAGCGCACCTGAAAAAATCAAATTAAGTGCATCAAAAAAGCAGTAAATTGCCACAAAACGCATCAGAGGAACACCCAATGCCAAGACCTCCGCATACTCGGCGATTGTCTGATGCCCGGGCCTGAAAAGCCCCAGCAGGCGTTCGGGCACCCCCAGGAACACCCCTGCCACCAAGGCCATGTAAACCAAGGTGACATGAAGTCCGCTGGTAGTGGCATACTCCCCGTCCTCAGGGCGTCCTTTGCCTACAGCCTGGCCCACCAGAATGGCGGTCCCTATATGAAAACCCACCATGGGCAGGAAAGACACGGTCTCTATGGAAAGCACGATATTGGAGGCCGCCAGTTCCAGGTCCCCAACCCGCCCGAGCATCTGGACAAAGAAGCTGATGGCGAATATCTCCATGAACAACTGCACCCCGCTCGGCATGCCATAGTGGAGCAGGCGTCTGAAGAGCTCCCGGTCGAACGCCCTCCGAGGCCAGGTCTTGAATGCGGCCCTGGCTGATCGTCCGAAAATCAACACTCCCAAAAAGATCACTATGCAGCCAGAGGCGGTCACAGTGGCAATCCCCGCACCCCTTATTCCCAGCTCCGGAAACACCCACGCACCGTTTATCAAGCAGTAGTCGAGAGGTATGTTCACCAATGCTCCGGTTATGTGGGCCGCCATCACCACCCGGGTGAGACCGCGGCCGGTGAAGAAGGAGGCCATGGCGGAGCTCAACACCACCAGGCCGGCCCCCAGGGTGAGGATATTGAAGTATTCCACCTCCAGCGCCCGGATCCGCTCCGAGTGGCCGATGAGGTCGAAAAGCGGCCCTGAGACCAGGGCCAGTAAGGCCAGGACCAAGGCGGATATCAAAGAAAAATATATACCCTGCCACAGGGAGTCGCTTACCCGCGAACGCGCCTCGGCCCCTGTGTACTGGGCAACAAAGGTGTTGGTATAACTCGCCACACCCATAAAAAAGGAAATAGTGGTAAAGGATGCTATGCCTGCGGGCAGGGCCGCGGAGATCGCGTCCACCGAGTAGTTGGCCAAGAACATTCGGTCGGTGAACTGCATCAGGGTTATCGCGCCCATGGACGCCACCAAAGGAAGGCTGATGGCGAGTACTTCTCTATAGCCGTTGGGCCTTTTCCAGCGTTTCACCAATCCGATTCCCCTACTTCCCCGCCGCTGCAGCGCCTGCAGGGCTTGGATGATGTTCGAAAGATGCATACTATGCCCAATTTGCGCCCCGGGGTAAAGGGAAAGGCAGAAGCCGGCTGCA
>JBKHIW010000245.1:0-3973 GCA_046538465.1 Desulfobacteraceae bacterium
AAAAAAGGCCCGCAAAAAGGGCGGGTTGACCCTCGCCGATGTAAAGCCGCTCTTTCGGAGTGTTCTTAAAGGCCTGGAACCCAACCGGCCGGCGATGAACAAACGGGATCTTAAGCGGACACTGTTCATAGTCGTTCCGGAAGGCCTGTTGGAGGGTCAAGCCGCGGGAGGCGGGGTACTGTTCTTGGCTTGTGGGGACTCGCGGCTCCTGCTCTTCTCGGACCAACTTCCTTACAAAAGGCTGGCGAAGCCCGATGACCAAGGCAGCACCATCATGGAGCAGGAATCAGGCGAGTCGTTCAGCATGCTGGACCCGTCCGGTTTGGCCTCTTCCCCTTGACAGCGGCACCGCTTCCTACTATCAATAGTCGCCTGAAAGACGGCAACACACCCGCCACCGCCGGAGTATAGGAGGAAATCCCGTCTCTGAGCAAACGGGCGGCGGGTTTACGCTGAACCTCTCCAACTTGCGTACCAGGAAGGAAAGGCTCGAGAAATGCAGTCCGACAGCATTGCAACCGACCGAAGGAGGCACCTGCGCTTTCCCGCCCCGGAAAGGGCTGTGGCGGTGGAGCGCAACAGCAACAAACTGGGGCAAATCCAGGATATCAGCATGGGCGGGCTTTCTTTCCGCTATATCGATGCAGAAGGCGGACTCGGAAGCTCCGGGTCCCTGATGGATATAGTGGACACCGAATCCGGCTTTTACTTGAAGGAGATCCCATTCGAGATCGTGGCCGATTTTTTGGTGGACGACTTACCATCGTTCAGCGCACTTCCCGTCCGGCAGTGCAGCGTGCGGTTCGGCGAGCTGAAAGACGCCCAGAGATCCCTGTTGGAGGCCTTCCTTTCAAGATGCGGCGATTTGGGGGGTCCTGTTTGAGAGAGATTTTCGCCCTCCCGGCGATCCGCCCGGGATCACCTTCACGATTCCATCTAAATGGAGACTCGGCCTATGAAGCTTCACGAGTACCAGGCCAAGGAACTGCTTCGCGCCTCAGGAATTCCGGTCCCTGAAGGCCGAGTGATCCGCTCACCTCATGAGGCCTCTGAAGCCGCCCTTGAGCTCGGGGGCGGCCGCCTGGTGGTCAAGGCCCAGATACACGCGGGCGGCCGCGGCAAAGGCGGCGGCGTGCGGGTGGTGGAGGGTCCGGACCAGGCGCGTGAAGCGGCGGCCGACATACTCTGCCGCCCTTTAATAACGCCCCAGACAGGTCCTGAAGGACAAAGCGTCAACCAGATCCTGGTGGAGAGAGCGGCGGAGATCGAGATGGAGCTCTACCTGGGTATGGTCATAGACCGAAGACATGCGCGGCCCGTGATGATCTTCAGTCAGGAAGGGGGCATGGAAATTGAGGAGGTGGCCGCCCTTCATCCTGAAAGGGTGCTCCGTCAGGCCGCGTCCCCGGAGGCCGGCTGGATGCCCTTTTGCGGCCGGAGCCTGGCATATCGCCTTGATCCCCTGCCCCCCGCCGGAACGATCAAGGCCTTGATGGGCGTAATGGCAGGGGTCTACAACGCCTTTGTCCGCCGAGACTGCTCTTTACTGGAGATCAACCCCCTGGTCGTCACTGGGTCCGGGGATGTGCTCGCAGTGGACGCCAAGATGAACATCGACGACAGTGCGCTGTTCCGACAAAAGGATCTCGCAGAGATGGACGACCCCGGGGAAAAGGATCCACTGGAACGCAAGGCCGCGGAATACAACCTCAACTACATCAGGCTGGACGGAAACATCGGGGCCATGGTCAACGGCGCCGGCCTGGCCATGGCCACCATGGACGTAATAAAGGCTGCAGGGGCCGAGCCTGCTAATTTCTTGGACGTCGGCGGCGGGGCCAGCGAGGAGATGATCACCAAAGGCTTCGAGATCATCCTGGAAGACAGGAAGGTCAAGGCGATACTTATAAACATCTTCGGCGGGATACTGCGCTGTGACGTGCTCGCCCGCGGCGTATTGGCCGCTGTCAAGAAGACGGCCATCAATGTTCCGCTTATAGTGCGGCTCGAGGGGACCAACGTAGATGAGGGCCGGCGGATTCTGGAGGAATCCGACCTTGAGTTTCTGGTTGCCAGGGACATGGCCGAGGCGGCTGAGCTGGTCACCAGGCAGGTCTCAGAAAAATAGCCCTTTAACGATACGAGGGCTTACGGGCAGGGAGAGGCGGATTATGAGTATCCTGGTCGATGAGGACACCCGGGTGGTGGTCCAAGGCATAACCGGCAGGGAAGGCACGTTTCACACCAAACAGATGCTGGCCTACGGCACCAAGGTGGCGGCCGGCGTTACTCCGGGTAAAGGCGGGGGAACCTTGGAAGGAATTCCTGTCTTCAACCGTGTGGCCGAAGCCGTGGAAAAACAAGGGGTGAACGCCTCCTGCATCTTCGTGCCTCCTCCGTTTGCAGCGGATGCTGTGATGGAGGCAGCCTCGGCTGGAATAAAGCTGGTGGTATGCATAACAGAAGGCATACCCACACTGGATATGGTCCGGGTGAGCCGTTTCTTGGACATCGATGAGGTCGTACTCATCGGACCTAACTGCCCGGGGATTATATCACCGGGCAAAACCAAGGTGGGAATCATGCCCGGGCCCATTCACCGCCCAGGATCCATAGGGGTTATCTCCAGAAGCGGCACTTTGACCTACGAGGTGGTGGATCAGCTTACTAAGGCCGGGCTCGGCCAATCCACATGCATAGGGATCGGAGGAGACCAGATAATCGGGACCTCTTTTATCGATCACCTCGTCCGCTTCCAGGAAGACCCGCAGACAGAGGCGGTCGTCTTGATCGGAGAGATAGGGGGCTCGGCCGAGGAAGAGGCCGCCGAGTACGTGAAAGCACACTTCACCAAGCCGGTCGTGGCATTTATAGCAGGCCTGACGGCTCCTCCAGGCAAACGGATGGGGCATGCAGGGGCGATCATCTCCGGCGGCAGGGGCAAGGCCCAAGACAAGATCCAGGCCTTTGAATCAGCCGGCATTCCGGTTGCGCGCAACCTGGGAAGCCTGGGAGAGGTGGTCCTACGCACTCTTGGAAGGGCCTGAGGCTGCGGCCCCATTTCTTGACTAACCTTCCTGCGGCTGATAAAATTTATAAATATTCTGCGACGGCTGCCGCGATGAGCTTGAAGACTTTCCGGCAATCTCCAGCGGGCAGAAGCAGGCCGAGGTGCCATGGCATAACAAGGCGTGGATGATATGTGGTATGCATGGCTGAATTACCAGCATGCCATGAGCCGCTTCATTCACTCTCCAGAATTCAAGATCCTGCTCTCGGAGCTCCAGGCCTAGACAGGAAAAGGCGGAGGAAATTAATGTTTGGGATCGGCATGCCTGAATTGATCATTATCTTGATCATCATCCTCATTATTTTCGGGGCCGGGAAGCTCCCCGAGATCGGCAGCGGGATCGGAAAGGGAATCAAGAACTTCAAGAAAGCCACCACTGAAAAAGAAGAGCTGGAGACCCCGGAAGCCTCGGACCAGGAGGAGAAGAAAGAGAAAAGCGAAACCTCGGGCGGCTGAAAGCAGGAGTCAGAAGGGGACGTCATCCTCGGGCACGGCAAGCGGCTCTTCCAAAGGACCACCCTGATCTTCTGAAGGCCCTTTACTGTCTCTTCCGGCTTGCCCGAGCATCTGCATTTCACGAGCGATTACCTCTGTGGTGTAACGTGTATTGCCGTCCTTATCCTCCCAGGAACGGGTCTGGAGGCGCCCCTCCACGTAGACCTGTTTTCCCTTATGCAGAAACTCCCCGCATATCTCACCCAGCCGCCCGAATGCAACCACCCGATGCCACTCGGTTCGGCTCTGCTTTTCCCCTGAGCTCCTGTCCTTCCATTCCTCGGAAGTGGCGATGCGAAATGTGGCTACTGCTGATCCGCTGGTGGTGTACCTCACCTCGGGGTCTGCTCCAAGATTTCCCAGGAGTATCACCTTGTTTACGCCGGCCATTGCTTACCTCCTCTAGTG